>LAQA01000068.1 GCA_000981625.1 Flavobacteriaceae bacterium ASP10-09a | reverse complement strand
TTTGATTTATGGCATCTGATATCTTAGTATGACAAGGCGGTGTATAAGGTGTATGGAATGGCCCTGTAGCAATAACTACATTTTTTGTCTCAATTTCTCCATCTTTATGCGTAACATAAAAACCATTTTGTGTTTTGCGTACAGATGTCACTAGTGTGTCAAGCTGAACAGGAATATTAAACTTCTTTACATACAATTTAAAATAGTTAGCAACTTCAAATTTGGAGGGATAATGTGCTTTTTTTGCGTTAAACTTTAAGCCTGGTAAATGATTGTATTCAGTTGGTGTAAATAACTTTAAAGAATCCCATCTATTCAACCATGAAGCACCAATTTCTTTTTCTCCATCAATGACGATAAACTTTTTTTTCATTATTTTAAAATGATAAGCCATCGCTAATCCTGATTGCGCTCCACCAATTACCACATAATCTAACATCTTATTGCTCATTATAATTCTGTGCAAAAATAGACACAAAAGGTATAGCTATTAGCGATAATCTTAATTATAATAAAAGAATAGAAAGTGACTAAAAATAGGATGGTAACAAAGTAACTTTAGAAAGCATTCAACTAAGCCAAGAAAGGCTTGTTAATACTAAGCTATAAGAAGATTAAGTCTTAAATTCACTAAAGTATTCTGCGTTATATTAAATGATTAATTGGATCAACTTGTAACACGTAATAATAATTAAATAGAAATATTTGTAACAATACCTAACATTTAATCGTCTAAAATAGAGAAACATTTTAGCAAATCAACTATGAGAAAATTTATGTATCCTTTATTTTTGCTTGTAATATTAGCAAGTTGTACTTCCAAAAAAAACACTGAAGACTTTATAAATGCTTCTTCTGGTCGGTATTTATTTAATGAGAACGAAGTGTTAGAAATCTTTTTTAAAGAACAAATTTTGTATGCTAAATGGCGAGGAAATGAACATATTAAATTGCTAAAAGTAAATGATAGTTCTTTTTATATGAAAGAATTAAATGAGAAAATAGTGTTTGTAAAACAACCAGAAATGCACATTGAATTGGCTACGAAAACAGAACATGAAGGTATTATCTATCATTTTAAAAAAATGACAACAGGTGAAAAGATACCTAATGAATATTTTAAAGCCAATGAATTTGACAAAGCTTTAACAGCTTTTAAAGCAATTAAAGAAAAAGATTCTTTGAGCCCGGTTATTAGAGAACAGAGCATTAATCGTTTAGGATATACTTTTATCAGAAAAAAAAATTATAATACTGCTTTAGAAATTTTTAAAATAAATGCAGAATTATATCCAAAAAGTTCAAATGTCTTTAATAGTTTAGGGGAAGTTTATTTTTTGAAGAAAGATACAGTAACTGCAATTGTTAACTTTAAAAAGTCATTATCTATCAATCCTGAAAACAGAAGTTCTAAACGCTTCTTAATAAAGATCAATGAAAAGTAAAGGATTTTTGAAGTTTTTAAAGAGCCTATAGAACAGTCTAATATTAGGTAGAACATCACAAATAAAATATTGAAGAATGGGCTTCTGTATTGGAGATTATTCATTAAATATTAGTTCTTTTCAATGACTAACAAACACACTATCAAGTAAATAATTCTTTAAAAAAAATCACTTACACATACTTCAAAAAATAAAGTCGTTCCTGTAAAAGAAAATATTGATATCTTTAAGCTTTAAATTTTAAGTATGAAAACTGCTAAAGAATATTTTGATGAATACGCTGTTAGTCATCAAAACGAAACCAACCAAACGATACATTATATTTGTGTTCCGGTAATATTCTTCAGTGTCATCGGACTTTTAATGAGTATTATAACTACTTTTTTAGAAAAATTATTAGATTTATTTAATCCAATTTCTGAAAACTGGCCAGTTGTTTTTGGTCTAGTTGCTTCTCTTTTTTATATGAGATTAGGTTTTTGGTATTTTATTAAAATGATCTTTGTACTGCTTATCTGTATTATTGGTAACTTTTACCTAGCCAATCAGACAAATTTATTATACACTTCAATTACTATTTTTATTTTGGATTGGATTGGTCAGTTTTACGGACATAAAATAGAAGGTAAAAAACCGTCTTTTTTAAAAGATTTAGAGTTTTTATTAATTGGTCCTTTGTGGATAAATCAGAAATTAGGAAAGAAAAAATAAAGCGATGAAAGAAGAAATTACATTCGAAGACTTTTTAACAGTTGATATTAGAATGGGAACCATTATTGAAGTCAATGATTTTCCTAAGGCTAGAAAACCTGCGTATCAATTAAAAATTGATTTTGGTGCATTAGGTGTTAAAAAATCGAGCGCGCAAATTACAGATTTATATACAAAAGAGGAATTACTGAATACACAAGTTTCTGCAATCATCAACTTTAAACCAAGACAAATTGCTAATTTTATGAGCGAATGTTTGATTTTAGGTGTTTATAATTCTGATGGCAATGTTGTTTTGTTAAAAGCTTCTAAAGGAGCTAAAAACGGAGAGCAGGTTCGTTAAGCTTCGTCTTTCTGACAACCTAATAATTGATAATAATTAAAGAATATTATGAGAAAAATTACAAGCCTTACCATTCTGTTTTTTAGTCTTACTCTTTTTTCTCAATCAAAAGAATTTATTCTAATTGACTCTATATCAAGGAAACCCATTGATTTAGTGCAAATATCTTACCCTGAACTAGCAATTGGTAGCATCTCTAACAAGGATGGTCGAATAAGAATACCTTTTAAAGAAAAAAAAATACTTATTTCTCATATAAACTATATAGAAAAAATATTTTACTTTGATAATTTCAAGAAGAAAGACACTTTATTTCTTACACCAAAAACAAATCAATTAGATGAGATTATCGTATCTAATTTAGATTTAAAGGCTAAAATTTCCAATATTTTAGACACTACTTATTTTAAATATTATTCAACGAAAAAAACGATTCATAAAAGTACTTTTAAAGAAACATTCAGAGTTAATGATTCACTTAATCGATTATTTCAAGTACAACTAAACTGGTGGAGTAAAGAATCTTTATTTAGAGGAAATAAACCAATAGATGAAGAAAATAAAGTTATTTTAGAATCTGTAGACTATTCTAAATTAAAAAAAATAGAGAAAGACTTTATAAACGCTAATGGCGCTTATGTAGGAAACGAAGTTTTTTTCAAGTTCCTACACCTTAACTTCTTATTGTCAATTTTCAGGGATTTAACATCTGACATTGTGATTAAATCTATTGAAAAAGAAAAAAATTCGATTAAAGTATATTTTGATGCCACTTTAACTGAGAATGGAAAAAAAATTTACGACTATAAAAACAGTCTGTTTGTTTTTGATAAAGAGTACAATTCTATTAACTACGTAAAATTAAATATGCTTTATAACTCTGATTTTCAAGAAGGTATTTCAGAGCTCCATAAAATTTCATATCAAAAAAAAACTACAAAACATTCTATAGAATTAGCATTTAAAAAAACAAGAAACAACAAACTAATTATCAATTATTTTATAACAGAATTTGAAGGAGTTATTAAAACTAAAAACTTCACAAATACAGTTGTCACAAAACAAAGTTTATTTGTTTCAGAAAGTATTTTAGGAAAAAGAATTAAAAAAAGTAATGTAAATTTTTACGAACCTTTTTTCGAAAAATTACCATCTAATTTAAAGAATAATGACACGAAAATACTACTTACAAAAGAAGAGAAAAAATTTATAAATAATTAATTTTTAGGGTTATTCAAAATCACCAAAGCACCTATTACTCCAGGAATCCACCCACAGAGCGTTAGTAATAAAATAATAAAGAAAGAACCACAACCTTTCCCTATTACTGATAATGGTGGAAATACGATGGCTAGTAAAACTCTAAAGAAACTCATTTATATATTTAATTGGTTACTTATATAAGACGATTGTCTATTGATTTTGTTACTGAAATAAGTTGTAAAGTCGCAAACCTTCACTCTAAAACTTTGCGACTCTAAAAATTTTTTACTTTGTAGCTTTTTAAAAATTACATCTTATCTCCAAAGAAAATTGTGTTCATTAATAACTTGTTTGTTCCAAACCAAAAAGCTCTAAAATTTGTATTATCAGTAAAAACAATTACTTTACCTCTTCCTAATTTTTGTACTTTAAAAGGAACTGTATTTTTAATTATTTTTGCATTTTCTTTAGAAATATACCCACTCAATAAAGGATTTGAAGTATACTGAATAGGATTGTTGTAGCTTTTTTTATCAGCTTTAATGAATATCGTTGAATTTCTAAACAAAGCTATTTTATCATTTTTATATCCAAAGTTTATAGGATGAGATCTGTCTAAATTCGCTTCAAAAATAGCTCCTCCAATAAATTGTGCACCAGATTTTAAAGACTTGTTTTCAAAAGAAATATCTTTAATCGTATCCATTTTTTGTTTGTCGAATTGTAAGCTAATCATTTTACTGCTAGACAACCATTTTGCAGTGTTTTTATAGCCTACCAAAACACCACCATTTTTAACCCATATTTTTAATTTCTCAATAGCCGCTTTATCAATATTACTACTAGGAATAATTATATGGGTGTATTTACTGATCTCAATTTTAGTTAAATAACTCAAATCTATACGTGTTAAAAGCATATCAAAACGTTGATCAAACAAATGCCAAATCTCACCTGAATCGTAACTGACAACTCCACTACCGACTAACATGGCCACTTTTGGCTTTTTAATAGCACTAAAATTACTACTTCCTAGATCTATTCCATCATTTAAACCAGTGGTTACTCCTACTATGTTTACGTGACTTTCATCGGATACTTTAATTAAAAATTGATACAATTCATCAGCATCTAGTTTCTGATTTTGAACTGGCACAAAAATAGTTCCGTATTCATAAGGGTTTCCAGCATTTTTAAAGTTTTTCATAGAAACTTTTGCGCGCAACCCTTTTTGTAAAAAAGCATTTAAAGCCTTTGGTGTGTAGTATTCATTCCAAGGCATTAAATAACCATAATCACTTTTTAAAGAAACAGTTCCTGTATTTATTTTTAAGGATGTAATTTCATTTCCTGCTTTCGAAAGGGATACATTTTCTGCATAATCAACACCAAAAGCATGATTAAAAGTCCAAGCTGAAACATCATAAAAAAGACTGTCTTTAAACGTTTTTCGAACATCAAACATGGCTTTTACCAAGCGTTGATTTTTCTGATTCATAGGAACCACATAACTGTACCCTTTTTTAAAGTTTTTTCCATTGGATGTAAAGTCAGATTTTACTTCATGAATCTTTACTTGATGACGTTTTAAAACTTCTGCCAAATGAAAGCTTTTTGCTCCATCTTTTTCATCCCCAAAAACAATGGCTTTTTTCTCTCCAGAATTTCTAGATTCTTTGTAAAAATCTTGCTGATATTGTAAGATTTTTACACGCATATTTTTTGCAGCTTCTAAGGTAGATAATGCTGCTGTAAATTGATTTCTTATTGTAAAAGGAAACGTTAATACTCCGTTTGCAGTTTCTTGAGCATGTCCTCTAGAACTTGCTTGTTCAAACAAGATACCTATACTTCCATTAATGTCTGGAAAAGTTGAACCTTTGCCATAATAAAAATCATCAAAACTTTCTTCTGAATAATATAAAGATCCTATTTTATCTAAGGCTTTTGCATGATACGTTGCAATTTCTTTAGTTAAATCTTGATTTAACTGTGGTGTTAACGGGTTTGTTCTTGAAGGAATTCCAGGTTGAAAAAAGAAACTAGAATTGCTTCCCATTTCATGATGATCTGTTAAAAGATTAGGCAACCATTTATGAAAACTGGCAATTCTTGCTTTACTTTCTAATAGTTGAACTGGCAACCAATCTCTATTCATATCAAACTGATAATGATTGGTTCTTCCACGAGGCCAAATCTCTGAATACTCTCTATCATTTGGATCTGGATTAATATTCTTACTCTTGTTCGTATTTGCCCAATACGCAAAACGCTGCAACCCATCAGGATTAAATGACGGATCAAATAAAATGACCGTATTATTTAATAAATCGTCAATATTATCTGCAGCAGCTAAATAATAAGCAACTGCCAAAGCTGCATTGGAACCACTTGGTTCATTACCATGAATAGAAAATCCTTGGTACACAACTATTGGGTTATTAGAAATATCTACAGAATTATCATCTGTTGCATTAATATGCGTTTTTCTTATTTCATCTAAATTTTTATGATTTTCTGGAGACGTAATTGTTAGCAGTAGTAAGGGCCTATCTTCATAAGTTTTTCCTCTATCTTCAATAGAAATCCTATCTGATGAAGCTGCTAAAGCTTTCATATATTCTACTAATTTATCGTGTGTAACATGCCACTCACCCACTTCGTGCCCAATAACTTGTTTTGGTGTTGGAACACTTTTATCATAAGTTACATTCTTTGGTAAATAATAAGACAAATCAACTTTTTGAGCTGATATAGAAATAGAGAAAAATAAAAAGAATACAAATAATTTTTTCATCTGAAATAAAAGTTTGGTTATCTAACAAATATAAGAATTCATAAGATTATATTTAATTCTTTAACATTCATTTAAGAGTTTGTGTAAATAAAAATTATGACAACTTATTTTGTTTATGAACTCAATTCCTTTTGATGCTTTGTTAGCTTGGTTTTTTCGAACTGTGGTCGAAGTTAGAGAGAAAAAAAGTACATTTTAAAGTATAGCCAAATGATATAAGAATTACAGTTTTTAGTCAGAGAAATGAAATAGATATCAAACAATTAATTGATGATACAGACATCCCAGAAACATATGTTTGGAAAACTCTAACGTTCCTTTAATAAATTTGAGGTCTCGTTTTATGCTAATAACATATCAGTACTTTCGAAAATTTTATCAGCAGATCCTGCTATAAAACCAGAATATAAGGCTCCATTATTCATTGGATGACGAAATGCAAATTCATAGTAACAAGAGGTAATTTCTTTTGTTACTTCTAAAAATTCAATCGAAATTTTATCTGCCAAAATACTAGATTGTTCTAGCATTTGTGTCGGAGTTCCTTTAATTTCTCCGCCAGAAGCATTCATCTTATAACCGTTTTCTTTTAAGAATTCGTTTACTTGTTGTAGAGAGTCAAAATTATCTAATTTATTAATATCCACAGTAAAATGATTTGCACAGAATCCATTTACATACATCCACGCTGCATACTCGGTTTCTACTTGTAATTTTTCATACAATTCAAAAGAAGGTTGTTCCCACAAACGTCCTTTAAAAATCAATTCAGAAGAATTTAAATCTTCAATAGAAATGGCATCAATCATGTTTTTTACGATTGTTTGCAGTTCCTCAGAAAACTCCTTGATTAATAACTGACTTATAAAAACTCTTGGTGCATTTTTATCTGTTTTATGCTCATAATGCTTGGCATATAATTTCTTTTTTTCAAAATGATAATCACCACACTCTTCATAACCAGCCTCTAGAAACGGAGTTGCTAAAACTTCAATATTTATGCGTTCATCATCAAAAGTTCTAATAGCTACATGATCATTAAAAACCTCGTTTCCTTCGTTTATAAATAAATTCTTAATCTTTTGTGCAGAAGGAGTTCTTTTTGTGTATTCTTTCCAAAGTTTTTCGAATATTTGTGCTACTGCCATTTTACTTTTTTTTGTGCAAAAATAAATCAATTTAGTTTATTTAGAAGTACATAATAATTGAATTTATTATAAAATCATTCATTATTAATTAATTTAATCATTATTAACTAAATTAATGTCAATTTGATATTATTAACGCTACACTTGCACTATGGAAGATCAAATTGATTATATCGATAAACAGATTTTATTAAAATTACAGTCAGATGCAAGAAAAGCATACTCACAAATAGCCGAAGAATTAAAAATTTCTAACTCTCTAGTACATCAGCGTATTAAAAAATTACATGAAGCAGGAATCATCATGGATGCCAAATTTATTTTTGATGAAAAAAAACTAGGTTACAAAACTAAATCTTACTCAGGAATTAGACTTCGTGAAGCTCGTTTTGCGAAATCTGTTATGGAAGAACTTACAAAAATAGAAGAAATAGTTGAGTGTAATTATGTTTCTGGTAATTATGCCATATTTATATTAATCTTCGCAAAAGACAATGAACATCTTCGGGAAGTTTTATACGAGCAAGTCCATTTAATAAATGGAGTAGCCGGAACAGACACCTTCCTTTGTTTTGATAGTGGCTTTAAAAGAAACATTCCGTTTAAATAATTAAAAAGCTTCTTTTTGATATTTTTTTATTGTGACAAAATCTAAATCATGTTTTTTTAGAGTAAGAAAATTCAGAAAAAATATCATTGTAATGAAAGAATTCTTATTATAATTCCATAAAAATCAGAAAAAGCGAAAATCTAAACTAATAAACAATAAAACTCATAAAACTTTAGATTACAGACTTATTTTTTCGCTTTTCAAAATAATTATTAAGATATTTGTACTTGGATACAATAATCATATTCAATTGTAAATAATGATTAATAATGCTACTTTAAAAACGGTACACAATTCACTTTCTGGCGATGTGCTATTTGACGATTTACATAAAACATTATACGCAACAGACGCCTCTGTATATCGTAAAATACCCCTAGCTGTTGCCTTTCCAAAGAATAAAAAAGATATTAAAATTTTAATTGAATTTGCTACTTTAAACAATATTACTTTAATCCCAAGAACAGCAGGAACGTCTTTAGCAGGACAATGTGTAGGAGATGGAATGATAGTAGATGTTTCTAAACACTTTACAAATATTATTTCTTTTAATGAGCAAGCTAAAACTATAAAATTAGAACCCGGAATTGTAAGAGATTCTTTAAATGTATACTTAAAACCTTTTGGTTTATTTTTTGGCCCTAATACCTCAACATCTAACAGATGCATGATGGGTGGAATGGTTGGTAATAATTCTTCAGGAAGTACTTCTATAAAATACGGAGTTACCCGTGATAAAGTTTTAGAAATTGAAGCTATTTTAAGCGATGGAAGTACCGTAAATTTTAAAGAAATTACATCCGAAGAATTCATCCAAAAAACAAAAGAAAACACCTTTGAAGGACAAATTTATAAAAACATTTATACAGAACTTTCTTCCGTAGAAAATCAACAAGAAATAAAAAACGAGTTTCCTAAAGAAACCATTCATAGAAGAAATACAGGATATGCAGTAGACGAATTTTTAACTTCGGATTTGTTTGGTGGAAATTCCCCAACTATAAATGTTGCAAAATTCTTGTCAGGAAGTGAAGGAACCTTAGCCTTTTCGACTTCAATAACATTACAATTAGATAATTTACCACCAAAAGAAAGTATCATGGTTTGCACCCATTTTACGAGTATAAATGAAAGTTTAAAAGCGACTGTTACAGCAATGAATCACAATTTATATAATTGTGAATTGATGGACAAAACCATTTTAGATTGCACCAAAAGTAACAGAGAACAAGTAAAAAACAGGTTCTTTTTACAAGGAGATCCTGAAGCTGTTTTAATGTTAGAAATTTCTGCAAACACCATTGATGAAGCTGAAGTTTTAGCAAACAACTTAATTGCAGATTTAGAAAAAAACAACTTTGGATATCATCATCCTAAAGTCTACGGAAAAGACATCGCTAAGGTGCATCATTTGCGAAAAGCAGGTTTAGGATTATTAGGAAATATGATTGGCGATAAAAAAGCAGTTGCCTGTATAGAAGACACTGCTGTAGCTCTAGAAGACTTGCCAAATTATATTGAGGAATTTACCGGAATCATGGATAAATATCAGCAAAACGCTGTCTATTATGCACATGCAGGAGCTGGAGAATTACATTTACGTCCGATTTTGAATTTAAAGAAAAAAGAAGATGTTGTTTTATTTAGAAAAATAACCACAGAAACTGCTGAATTAGTCAAAAAATACAAAGGTTCTTTTAGTGGAGAACATGGAGACGGAATTGTACGAGCAGAATTTATTCCATTAATGATTGGTGAACAAAATTATCAATTATTAAGACGTATAAAAAAGGCATTTGACCCTAATAATATTTTTAATAAAGGAAAAATTACAGACGCTTTTCCGATGGATGAAAGTCTACGTTATGAAGTAGATCGTAAAGAACCAGAAATAACAACGATTCAAGATTTTTCTGATAGCGAAGGAATTTTAAAATTGGCTGAAAAATGCAATGGATCTGGAGATTGTAGAAAACCGGCAGAAGCAGGTGGATCTATGTGCCCAAGTTACAGAGCTACAAAAAACGAAAAAGATACCACCCGAGCAAGAGCTAATATGTTACGTGATGTTTTAACAAATAATACTGCTCCTAATAAGTTCGATTCAAAAGAACTTAAAGAGGTCTTAGATCTTTGTTTAAGTTGTAAAGCGTGTGCTTCGGAATGCCCGAGTAATGTAGATATTGCCACTATGAAAGCAGAGTTCTTGTATCAATATCAAGAAACAAACGGCTATTCTTTTAGAAGTCAATTGTTTGCTAAATCAACTAATTTTAATAAAATAGCTTCAAGAGTTCCCAAACTTTATAATGCTATTTCTCAAAATAAAATTACTGCTAGTTTTATTAAAAAAATAACAGGAGTTCATCATAAAAGAGATCTACCTAGAGTCAGTAAAAGTTTATCCTCTTTTATAAAATTATCTGATCACAAAGAGGATGGAAAAATTTGTATTGAAAACCCTACAAAAAAAGTATTCTTATACATTGACGAGTTTACAAATTATCTTGATACAGAAATTGGAAAAGACGCATTGATTTTATTAGAGTCGTTGAACTATGAAGTTTTCCCTGTACATCATTTGGAGAGTGGAAGAACTTATATTTCAAAGGGATTTTTAAAAGATGCTGTAAAGATTACGAATCAAAATATAAACTTTTTTAAAGGCCTTATTACTGATGATTCTCCCTTAATAGGAATAGAACCCTCAGCAATTTTAACGTTTCGAGATGAATATATAAGGTTGGCAGATGATAAAATATCCGCTAAAAAAATTGCTAAAAACACTTTTACTTTTGAAGAATTTTTAGCGAAGGAATTAGAAACCGAAAATATAGATACTTCTTTATTTACATCAGTCCCTAAAACTTTAAAGGTTCATGGACATT
Organism: Flavobacteriaceae bacterium ASP10-09a; assembly: GCA_000981625.1. Taxonomy (GTDB): domain Bacteria; phylum Bacteroidota; class Bacteroidia; order Flavobacteriales; family Flavobacteriaceae; genus Polaribacter. The sequence continues at coordinate 3,610 of LAQA01000068.1, read as the reverse complement.
GTCATCAAAAGGCCTTATCAGGTACGTTTTCAAGTTTTCAAATGCTAAGTATTCCAGACAATTACGCAGTTACAATATTGAATACAGGTTGTTGCGGAATGGCAGGTTCTTTTGGATATGAGAAAGAGCATTATGAAGTTAGTATGCAAGTAGGCGAAGACACGTTATTTCCAAAAGTAAGAAGTTGCAGTGCTGATACAGAAATTGCAGCGGCAGGAACAAGTTGTAGACATCAAATTTTTGACGGTACTAAACGTATTGCAAAACACCCAATTACATTGTTAAAAGAAGCTTTGTTATAAGTTTTTGTGATAAGTTTTGAATTTTTAGTTTTCAATATTTTTATGTAAATCGTTTTTGTACATTTAAACTCAAATTCTTTTTATGCTTCAAAATCAAAAAAAAGTTACCTCAATGTTTGCGTTAGTAATTGCAGGGGAAGCAATTTTTTTATTGCCTTTTATTTTAATGCGTGTTTTTAAACCCATCATCAGGGAAGCTTTTTTAATTTCTGATGCTCAAATTGGTGAAGCTCAAGCTTTATACGGAATTACAGCAATGCTATCCTACTTTTTTGGCGGCTTTATTGCAGATAAATGGGAGCCCAAAAAACTATTATCACTTTCTTTATTTTTAACTGCTGTTGGTGGTTTCTGGATGACTATGATTCCATCTATATTTACATTAAAACTGTTGTATGCTTTTTGGGGAGTTTCTACAATCTTATTATTTTGGGCTTCTTTGATAAAAGCGACTAGACAATGGGGAAATGAAAACAACCAAGGTTTATCTTTTGGTTTACTCGATGGTGGAAGAGGGCTTTTCGCTGCTTCAATTGCATTATTCGGAGCGTCAATATTAACATACTTTTTCCCACAAAAAGGAGTAGAAATTACCTTTAACAACAAAGTAGAAACTTTACAATATATTATTGGAACGATTACTTTTATTGTTTTTTTAGTCTCTTTATTAGTATGGAAAGCACTCCCCACAAAACCAATAAAATTTGAAACTGGAAAAGAGTTTCAATTCAATTTTAAGAAAGCTTTTTCTTTAATGAAGCAAAAAAAAGTAATTTTTCATTCAATCATTATTTTTTGTGCTTATTGCTCCTATAAACTAACAGGAGTTTTCGGAACATATGCAAAAGATGTTTGGAATTACTCTTTAGAAGAAGCCACTTATTTTGCTGTTTTTATTCAATATACAAGACCGATTGCAGCGATTTCAATAGGTTGGATTGCAGATAAATTTATTCCGTCAAAAATTATTGTCCCTAGTTTTTCTATATTGATATTCACTTCTGCAATTTTAGGTTTTGGTTTTTTTAACGATCAACCTATGTTTTTATCATTTACGATTTTTATTTTTATGGCTTTAGGAACTTACTCTTTAAGAGGCTTATATTTTGCAATCATTGAAGAGACAAAAACACCAATTCAAATGACAGGAACTTTAGTCGGAATCATATCAGTAATTGGTTTTACGCCAGATATTTTCATGTCATTATTTATAGGATATATGTTAGGAGAAAATCCTACACTTACAGAATATCAATATTTATTTACAACATTTACAATTATCCCTATTGTTGGTTTAATAGCAGCTTTAAGATTTAGAAAAAGTGTATCAAAATTATGAGCAAAAAAAGCAATTATATAGCTGATGAAAACCGCTATGAGAAAATGAACTACAGAAGAACAGGAAATAGTGGTTTATTATTACCCGAACTTTCTTTAGGGTTGTGGCATAATTTTGGAGGTAGTGACAATTTTAAAAATGCCAGAAATCTTTTAAAATGCGCTTTTGATAATGGAATCACTCATTTTGATTTAGCCAATAACTATGGACCTCCTCCTGGTTCTGCTGAAAGAAATTTTGGGAAAATCTTAAAAAAAGATTTCAAAAATTATAGAGATGAATTGATTATTTCATCAAAAGCTGGTTATGGAATGTGGCCAGGACCTTATGGAGATAACGGTTCTAAAAAGTTTTTAATGGCTAGTTTAGATCAAAGTTTACAAAGAATGGAATTGGATTATGTTGATATTTTTTATCATCACAGACCCGACTATAATACGCCTTTAGAAGAAACTATGGGTGCTTTAGATTTAATGGTAAGGCAAGGAAAAGCTCTTTACGTAGGTATTTCTAATTATCAGCCAAAAGAAGCTAAAAGAGCTTTTAAAATATTGAAAGATCTAGGAACACCTTGTTTAATTCATCAACCAAATTATAACTTATTTGATAGATGGATTGAAAATGGTTTATTAGACTTGTTAGGAGACTCAGGAGTTGGTGCTATTTGCTTTTCTCCTTTAGCACAAGGAATGTTAACAGATAAATATATTAATGGCTTACCAAAAGATTCTAGAGCGGTAAAAGATAGTCCGTTTTTAAATACAGAACAAGTATTAGAAATGCTTCCAAAAATTAAAAGGTTGAATGAAATTGCTAAAAATAGAAATCAGACTTTAGCTCAAATGGCAATTTCTTGGATTTTAAAAGATGATAGAATTACATCTGTTTTAATTGGCGCTAGTAAAACCGAACAAATTTTAGATAGTGTAAAAGCAATTAAAAACACTTCTTTTTCTGAGGAAGAATTAGCGTTGATTAGTGATATTTCTTAAAACAATAAACCCCTCAAATTTGAGGGGTTTATTGTTTTAAGAATTGAATATTACTCCTTTATTTTACTCTGATATTAAAGCAAAGAATTTATCTAAATTTGGTAAAATCACAATTCTAGTTCTTCTATTTTTTCTTCTATTATCGCTTGTTGAGTTATCCACCAAAGGCATTGTACTACCTCTACCAGAAGCAATCAACCTACTTCCTTCTACGTTATACTTTTTCTCCAAAAGTCTTACAATAGAAGTTGCTCTTTTTACACTCAAGTCCCAATTATCTTGCACAACAGCATTACTTATTGTTCTAGAATCTGTATGACCTTCTATCATGACATCCATACTAGGTTCAGATTTTATAACAGCTGCTAATTTTGCTATTAACTTGTATGCACCTCTTTTTACTTGATAACTTGCGGTGTTAAATAATAATTTATCTGAAACTGAAATCATAACAACAGTTTGCTCTATATTAATATTCACATCATCAGAATTCTCTAAATCAGAGATATCTATAGATTGTTTTAAGTTATACGCAACAGCTAAATTTAAAGAATCCTTTAAATTCTTTGCTCCTGCAAGCTTGCTAGCATCAACTTTTGCCAATGTTTCATTCATTAACAATCTTGTTTCTTTTGAAATAACAGCTGTATTACCAACCATGTCTAACTTTAAGCTATTTTCTTTTTCTAAAGTAACATTATCACTTTTTAAAGAATTTATTTTTTGATTGTAGGTTTCTACACGTCTTTCAATAGTTGCAAATTTTGCTGCTAACGCATCTTTTTCTACTGTTGTTTTTTGAAGGTTTCCTTTGGCGTCTGTGTACTTAGTTTCTAAGGCAACAAACTTTTTTTTTGATACACAAGATGTTGCTAATAATGCAAAAATTGTTACAGGGATAATTAATGATTTCATTCTTACTTTGTTTAATGGTTATAAGCCCAGACTATGGTACTCAATTTATATTTAGGTTATGG
>LAQA01000018.1:11675-11966 GCA_000981625.1 Flavobacteriaceae bacterium ASP10-09a | reverse complement strand
ATCTCTATCTCTTAAAGGTGACAAAAAAAGATTTGCTTATTCACAACAGAGAACACTTAAAGTGGCTGAAGGTGGAGGGCCAAGACATTTAACTTTTCATCCAAATAATAAATGGATATATGTGCTAAACGAATTGAATAACACAGTTTCATTAGTTAAAAAGAAAGAAGGAATATATTATGTAGATACTTCAATTTCAATGCTTCCTAAAGGTTCTTCCGAATACTCTAATGGTGCAGATATTCATATTTCAAATGATGGTAAATTTTTATATGCATCTAATAGAGGGCA
>LAQA01000018.1:7473-11613 GCA_000981625.1 Flavobacteriaceae bacterium ASP10-09a | reverse complement strand
AATAAGTTTTTAATTGTAGCCAATCAAGATACCAATAATTTAATTTCATTTCAAAGAAACCAAAACATGGGTCTGTTAACTTTTGTGAGTGAAATCCAAGCACCAAATCCTGTTTGTGTTTTGTTCTAAAATTTAGTATTTGTAGTATAAAATAAAATTAAAACTTGTTAAGTAAACATTAAAACGATTTGCTAACAAGGTATATAATTCATTGCTTTATTTAGGTATGTCCACGCAATTTGGAAGTCAGCACCTTGCACATCTTCAACGTGTCTTCTGTCATTTGGTAAACTAACTCTTTAGTAAGTTCGTATAATTTTAATTCTTTACTCATTACTTTTAGTTTAATTAATCGCAATAAATCATATACGAATACGTTAGTTTTATTGCAATACATAAATTAATCAAGAGACATGCATAAATATTTACTATTCACCTTACTGCTCTTAAATTTTCAATTTATTTCGAGCCAAATTAAATCACAAACTGTTCGAGGAATAGTGATAGATAAAGAAACGAAACAACCTCTAGAACAGGCTTCAATAGTTGTTTTCAGTAAAAAAATTACAATTGGTGACCAAACAGATAAATTTGGAATGTTTAAAATACAAAAGGTACCAGTTGGAAGACAAAATATAGAAGTTTCATATTTAGGATATGAAACCATAATATTAAGAAACGAATTGGTAAATTCTGGAAAAGAACTTGTTTTAACAATAGAACTTGTCGAATCTATTTCAAATTTAGATGAAATTTTAGTTCAAACAAAAGTAAAAAAACTGAATGCATTGAATGAAATGGCTACAGCAAGTGTTCATACTTTTTCTGTTGAAGAAACACAAAGATATGCTGCAAGTTTTAATGATCCAGCTCGATTTGTCCAAACTTTAGCAGGTGTTTCTGGAGGAAATGATACGGGAAATGAAATAGTAGTTAGGGGAAATTCACCTCGAGGAGTTCTTTGGAGAATGGAGGGGGTAGATATTCCTAGTCCAAATCATTTTGTAAACCCAGCAAGTACAGGGGGTGGGGTTAGTATGTTGAGTGCTAGTATTTTGTCTACGTCAGAATTTTATACAGGAGCATTTCCTGCTGAGTATGGAAACGCATTAGCAGGTGTTTTTGATATTAATTTAAGGACTGGTAATAATGAAAAAAGAGAATATTCTTTTAGCTTTGGTGCATTAGGTACAGAAGTTTCATTAGAAGGACCTTTCTCTAAAAAATTAAAAGCGTCATATCTTATAAATTATCGATACTCAACTGTAGCAATTATAAAACCTTTTTTAGGTGATCTCGTTGGAGACTTAACACCAAAGTATCAAGATTTAACTTTTAAAATTAATGTGCCAACAGAAAAATATGGAACGTTTAGCCTTTTTGGTTTAGGGGGTAATAATGATGTAAGCCGAGATAATAATCAAGAAATTTTCTCTGAAAAAAATAGTTTAGGGGTTATTGGTTTGTCTAATCTTCTTGCAATAAACTCAAAAAGTTATCTTAAAACAACATTTGCATATAGTAAAGATGTGTATAAAGATCAAAGGATAAACATACTTCCGCAAGAAAATAACAGGGAAGATTTTGTTTATAAAAATACGTTCGAAAATGAAATGTATAAAATTCAATTTTTAATAAACACAAAATTAAATAAAAATCATACTGTAAGATTTGGAGGTTTTTTTTCCTATTACCAATATTTTTTATCGAGCAAAGAAAAAAACGATACGACAAACTCTATTGATGTTTTTTTTGATGAAAATAGACAAACTAATTTGTATCAAATGTATGGCCAATGGAAGTGGAGGTTAAAAAACAATCTCTCTTTACATGCAGGTGTGCACACCTCTTTTCTTGCTTTAAATGACACCTATGCTATAGATCCTAGAATTGCCTTAAAATGGCAATTGTCAAAAAATAAAACAGTTTTATTTTCATTTGGAAAACATAGCAAGCATCAGCACCCAACAAGTTATTTTTTAGAAAAAACGGAAGAAAACGAACCACGAAATTTTCCTAATAAAAATCTTGAGTTTACAAAAGCATTGCATTACGTAATTGGTTATAATCACCAATTTAGAAAGAACTGGCGTTTAAATTCAGAAATTTATTATCAATCTTTGTATGATGTGCCTATTTCAACAGACGCCAATAATGTGTCTTCACTTATCAATTCCCTTTCAATTTGGGATATTTTAACAGCAGGAGCCTTAAGTAATGAAGGCAGTGGTACAAATTATGGGATTGATATAACTTTAGAAAAAACATTTTCAAATGGTTATTATGCTTTATTGACGACTTCTTTATTTGATTCTAAATTTACTGCTGCAGACAATAGAACTTATGATACGAGATATAATGGTAATTATTTAATTAATATTTTGTACGGAAAAGAATGGGCAGTTGGAAAAAACGATAATTTATTTAGTGTTAATGGTAGAATTTCTAACAGAGGAGGCAATAGATATCCTGATATTAATACGATTACCGATAATGCTTATAAACAGAGATACCCAGTATACTCAAGACTAGATTTTAGCGTGAAATATAATGTGAACAGTAAAAAAGTGACACACTCTTATTCTTTGGATATACAAAATATTTTAAATAGAAAAAATATAAGTAGTTTCACTATAGATTCACAAAACAATAAAATAGATGAAACTTACCAATTAGGATTATTACCTAATTTTATTTATCGCATTACATTTTAAAAAAAAATGTATAACTTGTAATTTTTAAAATTAAAACAAGTGAGTAGAAATTTATCAATTAACGGAAAATCGTACACTGTAGAGGTACAAGAAGAGATGCCACTTTTGTGGGTCATTAGAGATGTTGTGGGTTTAACAGGAACCAAGTTTGGCTGTGGCGTAAGTCAATGCGGAGCCTGTTCTGTATTAATCGATGGTGTTCTTACAAAATCTTGTAGCATGCCAGTGTCCTATGGAATAGGAAAAGAAATTTTTACGATCGAAGGGTCTTCAGAGAATCTAGAGTTTTTGCGCGAAGCTTGGAATGACGGTAATGTCCCACAATGTGGCTATTGTCAATCTGGGCAATTAATTGCGGCAACTTCTTTGCTAGATAAAACGGAGAATCCTACAGACGAAGATATTGATACAGCCATGAGTAGTAACATTTGCAGATGTGGAACCTATACAAGAATTAGAAAAGCAATTCATAAAGCTGTTGCACTTAAAAACGAAAAGATATGAGTAACATACAGCAAGTAAATCGTAGAGATTTTGTAAAGTTATTTGGATTGGCTTCTGGAGGAATTCTTTTAGGCTGCAATATATCTTCAGATAAAAAAGAGTTTATTCCGCAAGTTGGTGGCACTTTTACACCCAACTTATTTGTGCAAATTCAGCAAGATGGAAACATTATTTTATTGGCTTCACGTTCTGAAATGGGACAAGGAATTAGAACTTCTTTGGCTTCCGCAATTGCGGATGAGTTAGAAGCTGATTGGAAATATATTACTGTAAAACAAGCAACAGGAAATGCCAAATATGGCAACCAAAATACCGATGGTTCTCGAAGTGTAAGAACGCTACTAGAACCGATGCGTAAAATGGGTGCAACAGCAAAAGCAATGTTAATTTCAGCAGCTGCTCAAAAATGGAAGATTCCTGAATCGGATTGTAAAGCAGAGAATCACTTTATTATCAATACACAAAATAAGGATACAATTTTCTTTGGCGATTTGGTGGAGGAAGCAGCGAAGGTTTCAATTCCAGCAGCAGAAAGTATCCAACTAAAAAAGGTTGAAGATTTTAAATTCATCGGAAAAACGTTAAAAAGTGTCGATTTAAAAGATTTTACACACGGAACAGCAAACTACGGAATGGATATTCGAATTCCGAATATGAAATTTGCAGCCATTGCAAGATGTCCAGTAACTTTTGGAACTGTAAAAAGTGTTGACAAAACAGACGCAGAAAAAACGGCAGGTGTAGAAAAAGTAATTGAAATTGAAAGAATTGTGCCGCCAACCGGTAAGTTTTTTGGAGCACTAGGAGGCGTTGCGGTCATTGCAAATAGTACCTGGTCTGCTTTTCAAGGAAAATTGAATTTAGAGATTGAATGGAATTATGGAGAAAATCATTCTTTTGATACAGCCGAATTTAAAGAAAA
>LAQA01000018.1:0-7406 GCA_000981625.1 Flavobacteriaceae bacterium ASP10-09a | reverse complement strand
AAAGTAGTAGAAGCAACGTATCACGTTCCGTTTTTAGCACATGCGCCAATGGAAGTGCCAAATGCAACCGCTTGGTTTCAAGGTGATAAAATTGAAGTTTGGGCACCGGTACAAGATCCGCAAACAGCAAGAGCAGAATTGGCACATTTTTTTGAAATTCCTTTAGAAAATATCACTATAAACGTTACTTTTTTAGGTGGAGGTTTTGGTCGGAAATCAAAGTCTGATTTTGTGGTAGAAGCCGTTGCTATTTCTAAAAGAATAAATGCGCCTGTGCAAGTTGTTTGGACGCGTGAAGATGATCTTCAAAATAGTTTTTACCATGCTGCAAGTGCACAATACCTAAAAGGAGGCATCGATAGTAACGGGCAACTGACAGGTTGGTTGCAACGAGTTGGATTTCCATCGATTGTGTCTTCATTTAAACCTATGTCGGATTATGCTTCTGGTTTTGAGCTGAATCAAGGGTTTACCAATAATCCTTATGATGTATCCAATTTTAGATTAGAGAATGTAAAAGCTGAAGCGAATGTAAGAATTGGTTGGTTGCGTTCTGTGGTCCATATTCATAGTGGTTTTGGGAACAATTCTTTTGTGGACGAATTGGCATTTGTAGCAAAAAAAGATCCGATACAATTTCATTTAGACTTAATAGGAAAAGATAGAATTATTGAAGGAAAATCAGCGCATCCTTACAATTCTAAACGAATGAAAGCCGTGTTGGAAAAAGTAGCTAAAAATGCTAATTGGGGTGAAAATTTACCAGAAGGTCATGGACTGGGAGTTGCCATTCATTATAGTTTTTATAGTTATGTAGCGACTATTGTGGAGGTTTCTGTACAAAATGAAAAAGTAAAAGTTGAAAATATTTGGACGACCATCGATTGTGGTTTGTCGCTAAATAAAGACAATATTAAAAATCAGTTAGAAGGTGCTGCCATTTTCGGGATGTCTATTGCTTTGTATGGAAAAATTTCTACGAAAGAAGGCGCTGTTGAACAACATAATTTCTTCGATTATCAAATGACAAGAATGAAAGACGCGCCAAATATTCATGTAGATATTATAGATGCGATGCACGAACCACCAACAGGAGTGGGTGAACCGGGAGTGCCTGTTATTGCACCCGCAATTTGTAATGCTATTTTTAATGTAACTGGTAAACGCGTTAGAAGTTTGCCGCTAAGTGATTTAGGAATGGTTTAAAAATTTAAAAGGCTTTCTATATAAAGATGTTGTTTGTTTTAAAAAATTTAAATTGGAAAAGAGCGTAATTTCTGTTACTTGTGCAATTATTTATTTTGATGATAAAGTTTTAGCCGTTCAAAGAAGTGAAACAATGAAACTTCCTTTGCAGTGGGAATTTCCTGGTGGAAAAATTGAATCAGGAGAATCAGAAATTGAATGTGTTAAAAGAGAAGTCTTTGAAGAGTTAAATGTTAAAATTAACGTAAAGCAAAGACTGACGAGTGTCGTTCACCAATATCCTGATTTCAAAATTAAGTTGATTCCTTTTATTGCTGGATATATTTCAGGAGAATTACAACTTAAAGAACATTCTGACTTTGTTTTAGCTAACAAAAAAGACTTAATTCATTTTGATTGGGCGGAGGCTGATTTATCTATTTTAAAAGAATTTTTACTCTCTTAGGTTAATAAATTTCCTTTTGGCTTATTTCTCATATAACTAAAAATTGTCTATATTTTCCTAAAACTTATACTCAGCCAAAGGTTTTGTAAAATCCTCAGGATTTGCAGCTAAATGATAACGAGGGTCATCAATAGCTTCTTCGATGATATCCGTAAAAATCGGGCTTGCTTTGTATAATAAAACCTTACAATCTTCACTTAAATGCTTTAGTATAATTTTCTTGTTTGCTGCTTGGTATTTTTCTACCAAAGCAAAAATAGCTTCTATGGCAGAATGATCAGAAACACGCGCTTCTACAAAGTCAATTTCTACACTTTCTGGGTCATTTTTTACATCAAACTTATCATTAAAAGCAGAGATACTTCCGAAGAACAACGGCCCCCAAATTTCATAAATTTTCGTTCCGTCTTCTTTATAACGTTTTCTAGCTCTAATTTTTTTAGCATTTTCCCAAGCAAAAACGAGTGCTGAAATAATAACACCAGAAACAACAGCGATCGCCAAATCAAAAATTACAGTGAGCGCAGAAACTAAAATCAATACAAAAACATCTGTCCTTGGTATTTTATTCATAATTCTAAAACTAGACCAAGCAAACGTTCCAACAACGACCATAAACATTACACCAACTAAAGCTGCAATTGGCACTTGTTCAATATAAGAAGAAGCAAAAAGGATAAACATTAATAGCATTATAGCAGCAGTAATACCAGACAAACGTCCACGTCCACCACCTTTTATATTAATAATAGATTGCCCAATCATTGCACAACCACCCATACCACCAAACAAGCCTGTAAGAATATTTGCGCCACCTTGTGCAACACATTCTCTGTTAGAATTTCCACGAGTTTCCGTTAAATCGTCAATTAAATTTAAAGTCATTAAAGATTCTATTAATCCAATAGCTGCTAATATTAACGCATAAGGAAAAATGAATTTTAAAGTTTCAAAATTTAAAGGAATATTTGAAAATGTTTCTAAAACAGGAACTGGAAAACCACCTTTTAAACCTTCGCCACCACCATCTTTAATAAATGAACCTACAGTTGCAACATCTAAATTGGAGAAAATTGCTATTGCTGAAACGACCAAAATAGCAATTAATGCTTCTGGTAATTTTTTTGTTGCTTTTAATTTTGGCAAACCCCACATAATAAGCATCGTTAAACCTACTAAACCGATCATGTACCATAAAGAAACTCCTTCTAGCCAAACTTTTTCACCACCAATAGTTTTTTTAAACATGCCTAATTGAGATAAGAAAATAACGATAGCCAAACCATTTACAAATCCCATCATTACTGAATGCGGAATTAATCGTACAAATTTACCAAGTTTAAAAACACCCGCAAGTACTTGTATAACTCCCATTAACATTACGGTTAAAAAAAGGTAGTATAAACCTAAATTTTCATCAGGATTACCCATCGCGTTTCCATCAGCAACCAAAGAAACCATAACGACTGCTAAAGCACCAGTTGCTCCAGAAATCATACCTGGTCTTCCGCCAAAAATAGAGGTAATTAAACCAACCATAAAAGCGGCATATAACCCAACTAAAGGGTCTACGCCTGCAACAAATGCAAATGCTACAGCTTCAGGAACTAATGCTAATGCAACAGTGATTCCTGATAAAATATCATTTCTAACGTTTTTTACATTTTTGGTAATAAATTCAGTCATAATTTGGTGGCTTTTAAAAGTCGGCAAAGATAGATGGTTTTTTTAGAAAACTATCCTTCTTTGTAAGTATCGTACACTAATTTAATATTTGCGTAGGTATTTTGTAAAGCATCGTTAATTTCAAGGTTATTTTTAAAAGTAACTTCTGTAATTCCTTCTTCAATTTGCGGAGCTAATTCTTTGTTATAATCAGAACTCATTAAAAACCAATGAGTTTCTTTTAATTTCATTCCTTGTTGAAAATAAATATGATAGGTGGTGATTAGTTTTTTTGAAATTGATAAATTAAAAATGCCACATTCTTCTTCAACCTCTCTTATAGCTGCTGTTTCTATGCTTTCTCCTTTTTCAATTCTTCCTTTTGGTAAATCCCAAATATTATTTCTGTAAATAAATAACACTTCTTTTTTAGGGTTTAAAACCAAGCCTCCGGCAGCAGAAACAACATTCATGTTCTTCAAAAAAATAGCCCAATCACTCTCTAAATCAGTAGAATGTAAGATGATTCCGTTTATGTTACTGTCGTTTAATTTGTGTATGATTTCATTAAAGACAATATTTTCAAGAATGTATGTTGGAAAATTATTTTCTTTTTTTGATGAAGATGTGATAATAATAGGCTTATCATTTACAAAAACTGTATACATTTGCACTATGATTTTAAACAAAGATACAGCAAAAAAAACAGCCGAACTTTTATTGCAAATTAAAGCGATAAAATTAAGTCCAGGTAAGCCTTTTCAATGGGCTTCTGGTTGGAATTCTCCCATTTATTGCGATAATAGAGTTACTTTGTCATATCCGCCAGTTCGTGTTTTCTTAAAAGAAGAAATGGCGAAAATTGCTGAGCTACAATATGGTAAGCCAGATGTAATCGCTGGTGTTGCAACAGGTGCAATTGCGATTGGTGTTTTGGTAGCTCAAGAATTAGGAGTGCCTTTTATATACGTAAGACCAGAACCAAAAAATCATGGTAGAAAAAATCAAATTGAAGGGCATTTAGAAAGTGGTCAGAATGTGATAGTTATAGAAGATTTAATTAGTACAGGTAAAAGTAGTTTAAATGCAGTTGAAGCTTTAAAAGAAGCAGGAGCAGTTGTAAAAGGAATGGTTGCTATCTTTTCTTACGGATTTGAGATTGCGACTGAAAACTTTAAAGAAAAAAACGTAAGTTTAACAACTTTAAGTAATTACGATAACTTATTAGAACAAGCCTTAGATAGTAGTTATATTTCTGAAAAAGAATTGGCTACATTGCAAGAGTGGAGAGCAAACCCTAGTAAGTGGAATAAATAAATAACAGCATATGAATATTAGTGGAAATAAAGTACTTGTTAATAAATCTCAAAAAGAAACATTTCATTTTTTAACTGATTTAAAAAACTTTGAGCAGTTAATGCCAGCATCTATTCAAAAGTTTGAAGTTGATGAAGATTCTTTTATTTTCGGTTTAAAAGGAATGCCAGAGATTAGATTAGTTTTAAAAGATAAAACGGAGTATTCTAATATTACTCTAGGAGCTGCAAGTAGTAAGCTTAATTTTGAACTAGTTGCTAATATTGAAGAAATTGACGATACTTCTTCTGAAGTTCAATTAGATTTTAATGGTGAGTTTAATATGATGATGGCAATGATGGTTAAAAAACCATTAACTAGTTTTATAGAAACTCTAACGGATAATTTAGAGGGATTAAGCTAGGGAAACTTCTTTAATACCGAATTCTTTTACGGTTTCATCTTCCAACTCAATTTGAAGATGTCCCAAAGAAGAAATTCCAACAATTTTACCCATAAATAAAACATCATTACTATCTTTAAACATAGTTGGGATGTTTTTTTTATACAAGACATTTAGATAGTCAGTTTCTAAATTTGTGTATTTTTTTAATGAAAGCATCTTTAATCTTTCTTCTGTTTTTTCAATAATTTCAACTAAAAGAAGCTCTAGATCAAACTCTTTATTTGTGATTTTTTTTAATGAAGTTACATTTTTCAGTGAATCTGGAAATTTTTCTTGATTTACATTTAACCCAATTCCGATGATAGAATTCTTAATTTTTCTGCCTTTAACGGTATTTTCGATTAGAATACCACATATTTTTTTATTTGCTGACAAAATGTCGTTTGGCCATTTTATTGAGAGGTCTTTCGTTTTTTGATTAGAAAGTACATCAAAAATAGCTAAGCTAACTGCAAAATTTAAATATTTTTGATTGCTAATTTCTAAATCAATATTACAGAAATAAGCACTGATAGTCAAGTTTTTAAGTGGTTCGGAAATCCAGTTGCTATCTTGTTGACCACGTCCTTTCTTTTGTTCTTTTGCAACAACAACAGTACAGTTTTCGAGGGTCGTACTTAATGCTAATTCTTTTAAAAAAGAATTTGTAGAGTCAATGGCATTAAGTTTGATTATTTTCAAGTGTTAAATAAAGTATAAACTAGTTCAATATTACGTAAAAAACTCGCAAAAAAATAATAACTTTGCGGTAAAATAGAAAATAAATTAATGGCAAAAAAGCAAGTAAGTACAGATGATTTAATCACTGTCATTATAAAAGGTATAGATGATGTTAAAGGAGAAAACATCCAATTACTTGACTTAAGAGGAATAGAAAATACAGTTTGCGATTATTTTATAATCTGTTCGGGTAATTCTAATACACAGGTTAATGCAATTTCTGGTTCTGTTCAAAAAGTAGTTAGTAAAGAATTGAAAGATAAACCTTGGCATATAGAAGGACAAGGTAATTCTGAATGGATTTTAATGGACTATGTGAATGTTGTAGTTCATGTTTTTCAAAAACATGTAAGAGACTTTTATGATATTGAAAGCCTTTGGGGTGATGCAAAAATTACCAAAGTAAATCCAGTTTAATCCTATTTATTTTATAACAGATGAGTGATTCAAATAAAGATAAAAAATCTAATATTCCTAAATTTAAGTTTAGTTCGTATTGGATCTATGGTGCAGTTTTTATAGTAATATTAGCAGTGCAATTTTTTAGTAGTGGAGATTTAGCTTCTAAAAGTATCTCTAAAAATAAATTTGAAGAAATCTTAAATAGCAATGACATCAAAGAAATTGTCGTAGTTAATAGAGATGTAGCTCAAATTTATTTAACTACAGAGGCTTTAAAAAAAGACATTTATTCAAAGCAGACATCTTCAAGTTTTTATAGACCAGGTTCACCAGTTTATGAATACAACTTTGGAGATTTAAGAACTTTTGAAGAAAGTGTTGCTACTCTCAAAAAAGAAAAAGATTTAGTTGTTGATATAGACAATAAGGAAAAAACAAGCATTTTAGATGCTTTTTTAAGCTTTTTACCATTTATAATTTTAATAGCTGTTTGGCTGTTCTTTATGAAAAGAATGTCTGGTGGTGGAAGTGGTTCTGGTGGTGGAGGTCAAATTTTTAGTATCGGAAAATCGAAAGCTAAATTATTTGACAATGATACTAAAGTAAAAACTACTTTTGAAAATGTTGCAGGTTTAGAGGGGGCAAAAGAAGAAGTTCAAGAAATTGTAGATTTCTTGAAACATCCAGAAAAATATACTTCTTTAGGAGGTAAAATTCCAAAGGGAGCCTTATTGGTAGGACCTCCTGGAACAGGTAAAACTTTGTTAGCAAAAGCTGTAGCAGGTGAAGCAGGTGTTCCTTTTTTCTCTTTATCAGGTTCAGATTTTGTGGAAATGTTTGTTGGAGTAGGAGCCTCAAGGGTTCGTGATTTATTTAAACAAGCAGCACAAAAATCACCTTCAATTATATTTATTGATGAAATCGATGCGATTGGTAGAGCTCGTGGTAAAAGTAATATGACGGGTGGAAATGACGAACGTGAAAATACACTGAATCAGTTATTAACTGAAATGGATGGTTTTGGTACAGATACAAATGTAATTGTAATAGCTGCAACCAATAGAGCCGATGTTTTAGACAGTGCTTTAATGAGAGCAGGCCGTTTTGATAGACAGATCTATGTAGATTTACCGAATATTAATGAGCGTAAAGAAATTTTCGAAGTTCATATAAAACCGTTAAAGTTAGCAGATGATGTTAAAATTG
>LAQA01000067.1:15222-19293 GCA_000981625.1 Flavobacteriaceae bacterium ASP10-09a | reverse complement strand
GCCATTAATAAGTGGGGCATTGTTGCTAAATCAACCACAAAAGTTTCGTTAGAAATTGTTTTTCCTAAAGCGATCGGTAACTCCATTTGTGATTCTTGAAATTTCTTTGATGAAATTACAGAATGCATAGATACAATCGTCGATTTTTTATTAGGTACTTCAATACCAATAGTACCTTTTCCCGGGATTGGCGCAATAATTCTAATTCCTAAAGCAGATAAAGATAAAGCAATATCGTCTTCTAAATTTTTGATTTTAGAAATTCTGATTCCAGCTTCGGGTACAATTTCATACAAGGTAATTGTAGGACCAACAGTCGCTTTTATTTCTGCAATACCAATTTTATAGTTTTTTAATGTTTCTACAATTTTGTTTTTATTGGCTTCTAATTCTTCTGGATCTATCGAAATAGTTTCGTTGTACTGTTTTAATAAATTAAAAGTAGGAAACTTAAAGTTAGACAACTCTAGAGTAGGGTCAAACTCACCAAAATCTTTTAATATTTTATCTGATAAATTTTCAGTAGAATGTTCTTCTTCTCGGGCAATAGCAATGTCAATTCCAACGTCATTGATATCTATTACAGTTTCTTCAACCTTTAATTCAGGTTCGGCTTCTTTTTCAATTTTTAAACTAATTTCTTCTTTATTTGATGAAACTTCAGAATGTTTTGAGATCGTCGGTTTTAAATTTTCTACTGATAATTCAAACTCTGATTTAATTTTTTTCTCTTGAGTAATTGTTCCAGAATGCATTTCTGTATTCTCAATTTCTGAGTTTAAACTATCTGTTTCTTCACTTTTAACTCTCGCTGCTTCTCTATCTAATCTTTGTTGTTTTATTTTTTCTATAAAAGAATCTAAAGAAACTTTGTAACGAACGACCAAATAGGCAATCAATGAGAAGATTAAAACAATGGTTAATCCTGTTTTTCCAATAAAAGTTTGTAAATAATTATTTATTTCAAAACCCACAACACCAGATAAAAGCGCATACTCTTTATCTAAAAATCCAAAAGCTAATGAAATCCAAAACATAGTAATTATACCCCAATTCCAAGAAACAATAATTTTTGAAAATTTCTTTTTAATAAGAATGTACAACCCAGTGATGAAAATTTGAAAAGAAATGATAAAAGCCGCCAATCCAAAACCTTTATAGATGAAAAAGTGACTTAGATTAGCGCCAATCTTTCCTAAAAGGTTTTTACTTTTTACCGCTGTATCAGTTAAGTAATGAAGAGTACTTTGATCTTCTTGCCAATTAAAGAAAAAAGAAATAAAAGCAATGCATACAAAAACAGCAAACAACATTAAAAATATTGAGAAAAGTGTTTTTGCCTGTCTTGTTTTTAAAGAAGAAAAAATACTAATTTTTTCTTCTTTTTGTAAAGGTGCTTTTTTGATGCTTATTTTCTTTTTGGTCATTAAATTTTAAAGTACTTTATTTAGTAAATATCTATTTAAAACAATAATAAAATTTTTGGCACGTATATAATTCCTGCAATAATCAAAGAGGTAAAAGCAGCAAAACTTGGTATGCCAGCAGCTATATCTTTTATCAAACCAATTTTTTCATGAAACTCTGGATGAATAAAATCAGCAACTTCTTCTATGGCTGTATTTGCAGCCTCAGCGACCAAGACCAAACCAATTACAATAACTTGAATGGCCCATTCCGTAGCAGTAATATCAAAGTAAAACCCTAAAAAGGTGGCGATCAAAGCAAAAAATAATTGGGCTTTAATACTATCTTCTGTAGTCATTAAAATCCACATGCCTTTTAAAGCAAATTTTAAGCTTCTTACACGTCCTCTTAAAAAACCATCTTTAGGATTTTTCATTTTAAATAGCTTTTAATGCAGCATCATAATTTGGTTCGTCAGCAATTTCAGAAACTTGTTCTGTGTAAACTACATTTGCATTTTCATCAATAATAACGACTGCTCTAGAGTGCAAGTGGGCTAGTGGGCCATTTGCAATATCTAATTGATACTCTTTACCGAATGAACCAGTTGCAAAGTCAGAAAGCATTAAAACATTTTCTATTCCTTCAGCACCACAAAAACGAGCTTGTGCAAAAGGTAAATCTTTAGAGATGCAAAGTACAACTGTGTTTTCTAAATCGGCTGCCTTTTTATTAAATTCTCGAACAGAAGTTGCACAAGTACCTGTATCGATACTTGGAAAAATGTTTAAAATAATTTTTTTTCCTGTAAAATCTGATAAACTTTTCTGAGATAAATCTAAAGTAGTTAGTCTGAAATCTGGAGCTTTTTCACCAGTTTTCGGTAAATTTCCTATTGTATTTATAGAATTTCCTCCTAATGTTATATTTGCCATTTTTATTTTTTTGTTTATCAAAAGTAATTAATTTTATCATAAAAAGATAAGAAAAATTGATAAGTTCTAAAGTTAAGCTTCATCTTCTAATATGTATCTTTGCAAACCTTAAAATGGAACTTACGAAGTGAATATTACGCAATATACATCAGAGTTTAAATATAATTGGAAGCTTGCAGCACCTGTAATGCTAGGCATGTTAGGACATACTTTTGTTTCTTTTGTTGATAATATTATGGTTGGACAAATTGGAACTGCAGAATTAGCCGCAGTTTCTTTAGGAAACAGCTTTATGTTTATTGCCATGTCCATTGGTATTGGTTTTTCAACAGCAATTACACCGTTAATTGCAGAAGCTGATTCTTCAGATAATTTGCAGCAAGCAAAGTCGACCTATAAGCACGGTTTGTTCTTATGTACTACCTTAGGAATCGCTTTATTTTCAGGGATTTATTTTTTGAAACCATTAATGTATTTAATGAAACAACCAAAAGAAGTTGTAGAACTGGCAATTCCATATTTAGATTTGGTTGCTTTTTCGTTAATTCCTTTGGTTATTTTTGAAGCTATAAAACAGTTTAGTGATGGAATGTCTATGACAAGATATCCAATGTACGCTACTTTATTGGCAAATATTATAAATGTAATTTTAAATTATTTATTGATTTTTGGAAAGTTTGGTTTTCCTGAATTAGGAATTGTTGGTGCGGCTTACGGTACCTTAGCTTCTCGATTTATAATGGTTATTTATTTATGGACATTATTGCGTTATAAAGAGCGATCAGCTCAAATTGTAAAAAATATAAAATTCTTTGTTTTAGACCTTACTGTGATTAAAAGAATTGTAAATCTAGGTGCTTTAAGTGCGATGCAAATGTTTTTTGAAGTAGCTATTTTTACAGCTGCCATTTGGTTGAGTGGTCTGTTGGGCAAAAACCCGCAAGCAGCAAACCAAATAGCATTAAATTTATCTTCTATGACATTTATGGTTGCTATGGGGTTAAGTGTAGCCTCTATGATTAGAGTAGGCAACCAAAAAGGATTACAGAACTTTAAAGAATTACGAAGAATTGCCTTTTCGATCTTTTTTTTAGGAATTATTTTAGCAGTAATTTTTGCGATTCTATTTTTTGTTTTCCATAAAATTTTGCCAACTATTTATGTTGATTTAAACGATAAAGCTAATTATGTAGATAATATGGAAGTAGTATCTATAGCCTCAAAATTACTAATTGCTGCCGCATTTTTTCAAATTTCTGATAGCATTCAGGTATTGGTTTTAGGTGCTTTACGTGGTTTGCAAGATGTTAAAATACCTACTATTCTTACCTTTGTGTCTTATTGGGTGGTTGGGTTTCCTGTTTCTTATTTTTTAGGAAAAGAAGAAATGTATGGTAGTTTTGGTATTTGGTTAGGTTTGTTAGCAGGTTTAACAACAGCATCAATTTTATTATTTATCAGATTTAATAGGTTAACTTTAAAATTGATAAAAGAGAAAGAAAAATTAATATTAGAATAAACGTCAAACTTAAAATGAGTTTGAAAAACAATTGAGAATTCTTGTTTATAAAATGAGATTCTTGTGTTATTCTTTAATTAGAATGACATATAAAAAACAAATAAAATGGATTTACCTAAATTTTTACTAGCTGATAACAGCAAATTCCCTGAAGATATATTTGTATTACATACAGAATTTCCCCGTTTTATGATTAATTTAAAAGACGAT
>LAQA01000067.1:0-14952 GCA_000981625.1 Flavobacteriaceae bacterium ASP10-09a | reverse complement strand
TTGTTTTACCCATTTTAAGGATTCATTTTATTTTTTTGTTTCTACTCTAATCATTCGTATTGTTTTTGTTTCGCTCAAATTCTCTATAGAATGAGCTGCTTCAGGATGCTTATACATTGTCATTGGTAAAACTTGTGGTTCAGGCAACTGACGAGTATCAAAAATTACATATCCATCTATGTCACGGTCTATAAAATCACCTGCTTCCGTAATATATAAAACACTTGACCGTTTATGATGATGAAGATTTTCTATTTCTTTTGGTGCAATAGTCACTTCTAAAACTCTTACTTTATAGTTTTCTAATAAAACTTTATAGTTTTTCGGTGCGGCTATTATAGCATCTAATTCATTTGGAAAACCGAATGGATTGCCATCTTTATATTGGATTCCCTGCCCTTCAAATTCTCTTACTCCTTCTTTTTTATTTTCTATTTCCTTTTGTTTGCAACTTTGTAAAGAGAAGGTCAAAGCAATAAGTACCAGCAAAAAACCTAGCTGTTTTTTTTGTTTGTTAAATTTCATTATGTTTTATTTTTAGTGTCTTCTCTAATGGGTTTTCAGTTTTCTCTTTGCTCTATTTTATGTCGATTAGATTATATTACTTCGGTTTTAATGTTAAATCATCTTTAGCCTAAGTAACTAATATCAGTCGGTACTTAAACAAGATGATTGTGAAGAGCGAAGTTAGTATTTTTACTTAAAAGTCAATTAGGATTTTTTCTTTAAAGATAAAGCCTCATAAGAAGTGAGGCTTTATTTTATGTAAGAAAGTAAAAAATTACTTTTCTGTTGACTCTTTTTTAACTTCAGCTTTATCTGCCGTAATTCTTGCTTCTCTATTAGCAACTTCCCAAGCTGTATAAAAAACCAAACGTGTTCTATTTTCTAATAATTCGTAGTTAATTTTATCTGGAGTATCACTTGGTCTGTGATAATCTGCGTGTGTACCGTTAAAATAAAAAATAATTGGAATGTTGTGTTTTGCAAAGTTGTAATGATCTGACCTGTAGTAAAAACGATTTGGATCATTTTCGTCATTATATTTGTAATCTAAATTAATGTTGGTGTATTTTTTATTCATCTCTTCAGATAAATTATGCAATTCTGTACTTAATTTATCTGAACCAATTAAATACACATAATTTGGATCTGCTTTATGTCTGTCATCAATTCTACCAACCATATCAATATTTAAATCACAAACAGTATTTGCAAGAGGAAATAAAGGGTTTTCGGTATAGTATTTAGAACCTAACAATCCTTTTTCTTCACCTGTAACATGTAAAAATAAAATAGAACGTTTTGGACCTTTTCCTGCTTTAGCTGCCATTTGAAAAGCTTGAGCAATTTCTAAAATAGCAACAGTTCCAGAACCATCATCATCTGCACCATTATAAATTTCACCATCTTTTATTCCTTCATGGTCTAAATGTGCAGAAATTACTACAATTTCATCTGGTTTCTCTGTTCCTTTAATAAAAGCAACAACGTTCTCAGAATCTTTTATAGGAGTTTGTCTTCTACGTTTGTTTAAAAATTCTGCAGGTACTTCCTGAAAATAATCATCACCTCCTAAAGCAGAAGCAATTCCTTGTTCTACATAAAAATCCTTTAAATATGCAATTGCTTTTTTCTGTCCAGGTTCACCTGTGTTTCTTCCTTCAAATTCATCTGAAGCATAAATATATAAGTGAGTTCCTAAGTCTTTTGCAGTAATTGAGGCAGCGTATTTAGCAGCTTGATCTACGTTTGCATCTTCAGTTTTTGTAACATCCTTACTAGATCCACAAGCCATAAAAGCCAGTGCACTAGCAACATAAAGTATTTTTTTCATCTATTAAAAAAGTGTTTAAATTGATTTGGTGACCAATCAAAAGTAACAAAATTTACAGTCTCCTCAAAATTACTTTTTGTTTATAATAAACTGTTGTAATTTTCTGTTAAAATTAACAATTTCTTTAGGAAATAAATTGTCGAAAGAATTGTTGTTTATTAACTCTGATGGACTCCCTGTGTTGATTTTAGCATCTGTAAATAAGATAATTTCATCTGCAAATTTTATAGATAAATTTACTTCATGAGAAGACATGATAATAGTCTTTGATGTTTTTTCTGTCAAATTTTTTAATAGAGAAAATATTTTGATGGTATGATGTAAATCTAAATGTGCAGTGGGTTCGTCTAAAATAATTATTTCTGTGTCTTGTGCCAAAGCTCTTGCAATTAAAACTCTTTGTAGCTGTCCATCGCTCAATTCGTAAAAACGTTTATCTTTTAGGTGATGAATTTCTGTTTCATCAATTACCCAATTTATTTTTTCTAAATCAGCGTCAGATAGTTTATCAATCCAATTTGTATAAGGTTGTCTTCCAAGTGCAACTAACTCAAAAACGGTTAATTGACTTTCGGGAAGTCTTTCTGTTAAAACCATACTCAGAGAAGTTGCTAATTCTTGATGTGAATAGGATTCTAACTTTTTATTATTGATAAAAATTGAACCATTTAAAGGTTCTTGTACTTTAGCAACCGTTCTTAATAAGGTTGATTTTCCAATTCCGTTTTTACCTAAAACAGTCACTAATTTTCCTTTTTCAATAGACAAATCAATATTTGAAGCCACAATATTTTGTGTTTTCTTAGATTGATAACCTATGGAAAGGTTTTCAGTTTTAAGGACGATATTTTTAATGTTCTGTTTAATCTTGTAAATATTTATTTATTATAACTTTACTACTCTATAATTTATGAACTATACTTATACAAATATTTTCTTTTTTCGAATCAATAACCAAATAACAATAGGAGCACCAAATAATGATGTAATCGCATTTATTGGAAGCGTAAATTCGCTTGTTGGTAATTGCGCAATCATATCGCAAATTAATAAAACAATTGCACCAATAATCGCAACTGCGGGTAATAATATTTTATGATTTGAGCTTGAAAACAACATTCTAGCAATGTGCGGAACAGCTAGGCCTACAAAAGCAATTGGACCAGAAAAAGCTGTAATAACTCCTGTTAGAATACTCGTGATTCCCAAGATAATATTCCTGCTTTTTTTAATATTGATTCCTAAACTTTTCGCATAATTTTCACCCAATAAAAAGCTATTTAAAGGTTTTATGACAGCAATTGTTCCTAAAATTCCAATGGAATAAATAATTGCAAAAACGGTGATTTCGTTCCAAGATAAATTACCTAAGCTTCCAAAACTCCAGAATAGATATTGCTGAATTTGAGCCGCTTCACTAAAATAAGCCAATACACTTATAACTGCAGATGTTAAAGAGCCAAACATCAATCCAATAATTAAAATCGACATGGTGTTTCTTACTTTATTTGCGGCAATAATTACTGCTGATAATACTAAAAAAGCACCTAAACTTGCAGCAATTGGTAAAGACAAGTTTGAAACGGAACTGGTTAGAAAAAAGCCACCAAAAACGGAAGAGCCTAAAATTAAAATTGCAACGCCTAAACTTGCGCCAGAAGAAATACCTAAAACAAAAGGTCCTGCTAAAGGATTTCTAAATAATGTTTGCATTAATAAACCACAAATAGACAAGCCTGAACCGACTAAAACAGCTGTAATTGCTTTTGGAACTCTAAAATTGATGATAATAGTTTCCCAGCTGTCCTTGGTTATATCACCTCCAAAAATGCTATTAAATATATCTTTAAACGGAATAGAAACAGACCCAAAACTAATGTTCAGAAAAAACAGTATTATCAATAAAGCTGATAAAAGGATAAAATGTTTTGTGTAAGATTTTTTTTCCATTTTTGTGTAAGACTTCACATGTTTTAAAACTTGTGAGGTCTATTTTTATTTATAATTCGATAAAAATTCAACTAATTTTTGAATTGCAATTCCTCTATGTGAAATTTTGTTTTTTTCTTTTGAAGTCATCTCTGCAAAAGACTGATTAAAACCTTTAGGTTTAAAAATAGGATCATATCCAAAACCTTTTTCTCCTTGTTTACTTGTTGAAATTTCACCTTTGCAAATTCCTTCAAAAAGAAATTTATTATCATTTATATTTAAAGAAATAGCAGTTCTAAATTGTGCTTTTCTATTCGTTTTTGCCTCTAAATCTAGGATTAATTTCTGCATATTATTTTCAGAATTAGAAGGTTCACCGGCAAAACGTGCAGAATATACTCCGGGTTTTCCATCTAAACTTTCAACTTCTAATCCGGTATCATCAGCAAAACAATTAAAACCAAATTTTTTGGTGATATAGTCTGCTTTTAACTGTGCATTCCCTTCTAAAGTTGTTTCAGTTTCATCAATTTCGTCATAACAATGAATGTCTTTTAAACTCAATAATTGTATTGAATTTGGTAACATTTCTTGTACTTCTTTCAGTTTGTTTAAGTTGTTGGTTGCAAAGACAAGTTTCATTAAAAATAAATTGATATTCGAACAAATGTAATCATTTTATACATGTGATTTCATTGTCTAGATTATAAAAAAAACGAAAAATATACTGTATATTACAAAAAAATAAAAATGCTAAAACTATTGTTATCATTGATTTGTCGTGCAAATGTCGGGTTAAAATCAATAAATATGTCTACTCGAAATAAAAATCTAAACTAACATTGTATGGTAAATAAAAATATACATACGATGAAGCAGCCAGAATTAGGTAAACGCATTTTTGAATTACGAAAAGAAAAAGGATTAACCCAAGAAGAGTTGGTGGAACAGTGCAATATAAATGTGCGTACAATTCAGCGAATTGAGGCTGGTGAAGTAAACCCAAGAAGTTATACTGTTAAAATTATTTTAGAAGTTTTAGGGGTAGATTATTTTAAAGAGGAACAAAAAGACAGTGTGATTTTTACAGCCAAAGAGAAGAAAATATTAAATTTAGCCTGGATTTTTGGGATTGTTTATTTTTTTATTGGATTTATAGAGACTGCTGCAGATTTTTATCAGCTTACGGGTGATACATCTCTTTTAAACACTTCATTGTATATAGTCGTTAAAACAATTTCGGCAATTTCGTTTGTATTCTTTTTTACAGGATTTCATACGATTGCAAATAGATACAATAGTCAATTGCTAAAAGTCATAACATTATTTTTAATGGCGGCATTTGTTATCAGTAATTGTATTGACGTTTTTAGTATGCACTTTATAGATGAAATAATTGCTGTTAGAACCGTTATTGAATGTATTGTATTTGGTGGGTTGCAGTTGGTTTTTGGAATCGGAATTTTACAGCTTAAAAGTAAACTGGGTCAATTAGCTCAAGTAAACGGAATATTAGAGATTATAGTAGGCGTTTCTTTAACGACCGTATTTCTTGCTTCTTTGGGTCTATTTTTATTAATACCTACAATTATTATAGAAGTATTCTTACTCTATAAATTAGCCAAAAAGTAGCTGACTATTCGTGGTGGTAAGGTTCATTTTTTAAGATAGTGAATCCTCTGTAGAGTTGTTCCACAATAAATAAACGAATCATTTGATGGGAGAATGTCATTTTTGATAGTGATATTTTTCCAATAGATTTTTTATAAACTGCATCAGAAAAACCATAAGGTCCTCCAATGACCAATACTAATTGTTTAATTCCTGCATTCATCTTCTTTTGTAAATATTGGCTAAATTCAATAGAAGTAAAATGTTTTCCTTTGTCGTCTAACAACACCAATTGATCTGTGTTTTGTAGTTTCGATAAAATCAAATCACCTTCTTTTTCTTTTTGCTGAATTTCACTTAAATTCTTTACATTTTTAATATCAGGAATAATCTCTAATTCAAACTTTATGTAATGCTTTAATCTACCTTCATATTCATTAATTAATTGAATTAAGTTTTTATTATCGGTTTTACCAATTGCAAGTAATTTAATTTTCATTTTTAGGTCTATTCGAATGCATTCGAGAACTAATTATTTTCTCGATTATATTCGTATTAATAAATACAAATTTATTCGTTTTTAGGTATAAATTGACTCGAACTGACAAAAAGTTGAAAATCATTGCTATTTTTACATCAGAATAAAAAAATATGATATCAAAAGAACAATTTGAAAAAGAATTAGACATCATCATAAAAAATGCAATACGAGAAGATATTGGAGATGGAGATCACACCTCGCTTTCTTGTATCCCTTCAGATGCTGAAGGAAAAGCAAAGTTGTTAGTCAAAGATGGCGGAATTATAGCTGGAGTTGAATTTGCAAAACAAGTTTTTAAATATGTTGATGCTGAGTTAAAGATTGAAACTTTTATTAATGACGGAGAAAGAGTGAAGTATGGAGATATCGTTTTTCATGTTTCAGGGAAATCTCAATCCATTTTAATGGCAGAAAGATTGGTGTTGAATGCAATGCAAAGAATGTCTGCAATTGCTTCTAAAACAGCTTTTTTTGCGGATTTATTAAAGGGTACAAAAACCAAAGTTTTAGATACCAGAAAAACGACACCGGGAATTAGAGCTTTAGAAAAATGGGCTGTAAAAATTGGAGGAGGGGAAAAC
Source organism: Flavobacteriaceae bacterium ASP10-09a (assembly GCA_000981625.1). Lineage (GTDB taxonomy): Bacteria > Bacteroidota > Bacteroidia > Flavobacteriales > Flavobacteriaceae > Polaribacter. The sequence continues at coordinate 8,450 of LAQA01000067.1, read as the reverse complement.
CACCGTTTTGCATTGTATGATATGGTGATGATTAAAGACAATCATATCGATTTTGCTGGCGGAATTACAGCAGCAATTACAAAAACGAAGAAATATTTAGTAGATAAAAATTTAGAGATAAAGATAATTGTTGAGGCAAGAAGTTTAGAAGAGATTAAGGAAATTCTTTCTAATGAAGGTGTATATAGAATTTTAATTGACAACTTTAATTACGAAGACACTAGAAAAGCGGTTGCTTTAATTGGTGCGACTTGTTTAACCGAATCTTCTGGCGGAATTAATGAAGACACTATTAGAGAATATGCTGATTGTGGTGTCGATTTTATTTCTTCTGGCGCTTTAACACACTCTGTTTATAATTTAGATTTAAGTTTAAAGGCTTTTTAAAAAATTGATAATAAAGTAAAAAAGTTGCAGAGACTTAAAGTATTCAAGTTAAACTGCGCCACTCTCAAAAAATAAATATGCAAAGCAATTACTTTGATAGCGAAGAATATTTGAAAATTGATTTTAGGAAATCTAAAATCAAAAAGGGAGAATATGATAACTGTACATTTATAAATTGTAATTTTGAAGGAATTCACGCCTCTAATATTCAGTTTGTAGAATGTGAATTTATAGATTGTAATTTTAGCAATACTATTGTAAAAGATACTGCTTTTAAAGAGGTGCAGTTTATCAATTGTAAAATGATTGGAGTAAAATTTAATGAATGTGATTCTTTTTTATTGCAGTTTTCTTTTAAAGAATGTCAGTTAAATTTTTCGTCTTTTTATCAATTAAAAGTTTTAAATACACAGTTTATAGATTGTAGCTTAAAAGAAGTGGATTTTACGGAAACCGTTCTAGTGGGTTCATTGTTAGGTAATTGTGATTTAAGTAATGCTATTTTCGAGAATGCTAATTTAGAGAAATCAGACTTTAAAACTGCTTTTAACTTTAATATCAATCCTGAGAAAAACAGATTAAAAGGAGCAAAGTTTAGTAAAGAGAATCTTTATGGACTTCTCTCTGATTATAAAATTATAATTGAATGAGATATGTAAATTTTTATGGGTTATTATTAATTTTATTTCTTGTTTCTTGCGGGAGAAAAGAGAGTAATATTCCTATATATGGGTATTCATTGCATAAAGATAGTATCAAAAAAATTACTTTAAATATCATTAAAAAAGAAGGCCTTATTAATTTTGAATATAGGCGCGAGGTAGATTCTCTAATCAGTCTAGACTTGAAATATAATGTAGAAGGAAATTTTTTGATATCAGATTTTGATACATTTTTAGCAACAAAAAAAGTATATAATTCTAAAAGTTTAGAATTTAATATATATCAAAGAAAAGAAATTAATAATAGGACTTTGTTTTTTAATAAGAAATACGGTCTTTTATCTAGCATCGCTTATGGTACGGATTTTCTTTTTTTAAAAGATTCTATTTCGGTAAACACTAAAGAGCTAATTTTTAAAGAGTTATTTTTAAATTTAAATAAAATTAATATCGAGTAAGTTTTTCCCTTTAGGGAAATGTCTGAAATATAAAAAAACCTATGAGTAAAGATATAGAGGACAAACTAGAAAGAATACCAATTGTAAATATATTGGTGAAATTTGGCAAGAAAATAAAAATTCCAGGTTTACAGGGCATGTCTTTGTACGACGTTCTAGAAATGTATATTATTGGTATTGTTGAAGGTGCTTTAACAACTAGGGCAGGAGGGATTGCATTTAGTTTTTTTATGGCAGTTTTTCCTTTTATGCTGTTTATTTTAACGTTAATTCCTTACATCCCAATAGATGGTTTTCCAGAGGGTTTGTTTTCATTTATCAAAGATATTTTACCACCACAAACTTTTGAAGCAGTAGACTTGGTGCTTAATGATATTCTTAACAATCAATACGGTGGTTTGTTATCTTTTGGTTTCTTGTTGTCGATCTTTTTAATGACAAATGGAGTCAATGCAATCTTTGGAGGATTTGAATATTCTTACCATGTAAAAGAAATGCGTAACATTTTTAGAGCGTATTTTATCTCTTTAGGTGTTTCTTTGTTAACGTCTCTTTTTTTAATAGTCACTATTATTTTAGTTATTTTATATCAAGTTGCGTTGACTAAAATTAATGAAAATGGTTGGCTAAATACAGATGATTTAAACCTGTTTTATTACGGAAGAGGATTTCTTTTTCTTGTGATGATTTTCACCATTGTTTCCTTACTTTTTAGATACGGAACAAAGCAAGGTAAAGAAACTAGATTCTTTTCTGGAGGTGCAATTTTAACAACTATTTTATCTTTATGTACCTTTTATTTATTCGGAATTTATGTAGTTAAATTTGCCCAATACAATCAATTATATGGTTCTATCGGTACTTTACTTATTCTGATGCTTTTTGTTTGGTTAAACTCAATAATTCTATTATTAGGTTTTGAATTAAACGCTTCTTTATACAGTTTAAGACTTAGAAATAAAAACCTTACAACTCCTAAAAAAGTATAATTTTTCACGATATTTGCGCTAGTACACTGATTAGGTATTTTATTTTAGTATTTAATTCGCTAATTACAGATTTCTGCTATCGCAAGATTTACAGAGAGTTCAGTAATAAGTAAACGTTTATAATTATTTATATGAAACCAAGCATCCCAAAAGGAACAAGAGATTTTTCGCCAACTGAAGTAGCTAATCGTACATACATTATGGATGCGATTAAAACTGCTTTTGAAACCTTTGGATTTCAACCCATAGAAACACCAAGTTTTGAAAATTCAAACACCTTAATGGGAAAATATGGCGAAGAAGGAGATCGACTTATTTTTAAGATTTTAAATTCAGGTGATTATTTAGCAAAAGCGAATGAAAAACTATTATCAGAAAAAGACAGCTTAAAATTAACGACTCAAATATCCGAAAAAGCTTTACGTTACGATCTAACAGTTCCTTTTGCTCGTTATGTGGTGCAACACCAAAATGACATTACATTTCCGTTTAAAAGATATCAAGTTCAGCCAGTTTGGAGAGCAGATAGACCACAAAAAGGACGTTTTAGAGAGTTTTTTCAATGTGATGCAGACGTCGTTGGAAGTAAATCTTTATGGCAAGAAGTAGAGTTTATTCAGTTATATGACACTGTTTTCACCAAATTAGGTTTAGTAGGAACAACAATCAAAATAAACAACAGAAAAATATTATCAGGAATTGCAGAAGTTATTGGTGCTCAAGATAAATTAATCGATTTTACAGTTGCTTTAGACAAGTTAGATAAAATTGGTAAAGAAGGTGTTGTAAAAGAAATGTTGTCAAAAGGAATTACTGAAGATGCCATTGAAAAAGTACAACCTTTGTTTGATTTTACAGGATCTAATTTAGAAAAGCTAGCATCTTTAGAACGTATGTTATCAACTTCTGAAGAAGGAAGAAATGGTGTTAAAGAGTTACTTTTTGTAATTAATTCGATAGATGAGTTAGGTCTAGAAACTGCCGCTTTAGAAGTAGATGTAACTTTAGCAAGAGGTTTAAATTATTATACAGGCGCTATATTTGAAGTAGCAGCTCCAAAAGAGGTGCAAATGGGTTCTGTTGGCGGCGGTGGACGTTATGATGATTTAACAGGAATCTTTGGCTTAAAAGATGTCTCTGGAGTTGGAATCTCTTTTGGATTGGATCGAATTTATTTGGTTTTAGAAGAATTAGGGTTGTTTAAAAAGGTCGATTTACCAAAACCGAAAGTTATTTTCTTGAATTTTGATGCAACTACAGATGTTGTTAAAATGAAAGCAATAAAATACTTGCGAGAACAAGCAATAAAATCTGAATTTTATCCTGATTTAGGAGAAAGTAATAAGCAACAAAAACGACAATGGAAATACGTTTCTAGCAGAGAAATAGAATTTGTTGTTTCTAAAGTAGAAAACAATTTTTTTACACTAAAAAACATGAATTCTGGTGAACAAGTAAATTGCTCATTAACAGAATTAGTAGAAATATTAAAATAGTCTTTATTCGTTTTTTTATAACAATAGCCAAACGAAAGTAGCAATGTCACACTGAGCTTGTCGAAGTATAAATTGAGTAATAAAAGTATTTATAGAAGTATAATTTTAATTGATATAAAAACAACAATAATACGTTGTAAACACTTAAATTTGCACTTTAAATAGATTGAAATGTTTGAATTGAGCAGCAAAATGAATGAAGAAAGAGCAGAAGAAATAGGTGAGAATCATGTGGGTACATCAGCAAAAACTCCTTTAAGAGCAGATGCTTTTGATATTTCTGATGAAGAAAAAATAGAAAGAATCCAAGAAAGTGTAAAAGATATTTTGAACACTTTAGGAATGGATTTAACAGATGACAGTTTACAAGGAACTCCTAAAAGAGTTGCGAAAGCTTTTGTAAATGAGATATTTATGGGGTTAAACCCTAAAAATATGCCAAAGCCTTCTACGTTTGACAATAATTATAATTATGGTGAAATGTTGGTAGAGAAAAACATTGTCGTGTATTCCACTTGCGAACATCATTTATTACCGATTATCGGTAGAGCACATGTTGCTTATATTTCTGATGGAAAAGTAATTGGATTGTCTAAAATGAACAGAATTGTTGAGTACTTTGCTAAAAGACCTCAAGTTCAAGAGCGTTTAACAATGCAAGTAGTACAAGCGATGCAAGAAGCTTTAGGTGTAAAGGATGTTGCTTGTGTGATTGATGCAAAACATTTGTGTGTTAATTCAAGAGGAATTAAAGATATCGAAAGTTCTACAGTAACCGCAGAATTTGGAGGAAAATTCAAAGAAAAAGAAACAAAGAGAGAGTTTTTAGATTACCTGAAAATGGAAACTAATTTCGATTGATATGTTCTTCTTGCAAAGGCAAGAAGCTAAAATATAAAAACCGTTTAGAAATAATTTCTAAACGGTTTTTTCTTTTTTGTCATTCCTGTATAAACAAAATTTATAAGTAATGAATTGATACTTTATATATGAACTATTGGTTACTATCTAGATAGAAATACAAGGCTCATTTTTATTTAAAAATTCGTTTTTCTAAAACGGTGAATTTCAAAGAAACCATCAATTTATTTATTCACCAAAACACATTCTCCCTTTTCTAATAGAGGAATCGCTTGTTTGTATTTTACTTCTTTTTCTTCACCACTCATTACATTTTTAATGGTAACTTTTTCGTTTCTACCAATTTTAGGTTGGTCTCTAACTACTGTTTCAATAGGTTCAGATGGTTGTTGACGAGAGTTTTGTATTGCTTGTTCAGTTGTGTTTTGAACATCTGCTTTACTAGTATTTAACCGTTCTCTTTTTTGGCTTCTAGCTTCAGAAATTTGGCTTCTATCTTGTGCTGGTAATTCACCTTTAAATAAGAAAGACAATACTTCTTTATTGATTTCGTCTACTGTTTTCTTAAACAATTCAAAAGCTTCAAACTTGTAGATTAACAAAGGATCTTTTTGCTCATATGACGCATTTTGTACAGAGTGTTTTAACTCATCCATTTTACGTAAATGATCTTTCCAATTTTCATCAATAATTGCTAAAGTAATGTTCTTTTCAAAATCTGTGATTAAGCTTTTACCTTCACTTTCATAAGCCTCTTTTAAGTTGGTAACAACTTGTAAAGATTTAGTTCCGTCTGTAAAAGGAACTACAATTCTTTCATATTTATCACCTTCATTTTCAAACACATCTTTAATAACAGGGAACGCTAAAACGGCATTCCTTTCAATTTTACTCTTATAGTGTTCCGCAACAATATCATATAACTTATCTGCTAATTCTTTTTCAGATAATTTTACAAATTCATCTTCAGTAAAAGGAGAAGCCATCGAAGAAAAACGAATCAATTCAAACTCAAAATTTTGAAAATCTTTTAGTCCTTTATTCGCGTTGATGATCGATTCACAGGTATCATAAATCATGTTTGCAATATCAACTTGTAAGCGTTTTCCATCCAAAGCATTACGTCTTCTTTTGTAAACGAATTCACGTTGAGCATTCATGATATCGTCATACTCTAACAAACGTTTCCTAATACCAAAGTTATTTTCTTCTACTTTTTTCTGTGCTCTTTCAATAGATTTGGTAATCATAGAATGCTGAATTACTTCACCTTCTTTTAATCCCATTCTATCCATCATTTTGGCAATTCTCTCAGAACCAAATAGACGCATTAGATTATCATCTAAAGCGACATAAAATTGTGTTGACCCAACATCTCCTTGTCTTCCTGCACGTCCTCTCAACTGCCTATCTACACGTCTAGAATCATGTCTTTCTGTACCAATAATTGCTAAACCACCAGATACTTTTACGTCTTCTGTAAGTTTAATATCTGTTCCACGTCCAGCCATATTTGTTGCAATAGTTACAACTCCAGGCTTACCTGCTTCTTCAACAACATCTGCTTCACGTTTGTGTAATTTTGCATTTAAAATATTATGAGGAATTTTACGCATTTGTAACATTCTTCCTAATAGTTCTGAAATTTCAACAGAAGTTGTACCGACTAAAACTGGTCGTTTCTTTTCCACTAATTTTTCAATGTCTTCAATAACTGCATTGTATTTTTCACGAGCAGTTTTGTAAACTAAATCTTCTTGATCATCTCTTTGAATTGGTTTGTTCGTAGGAATTTCTACCACATCTAATTTGTAGATTTCCCATAATTCACCAGCTTCTGTAACGGCAGTTCCTGTCATTCCAGACAGTTTTCTGTACATTCTAAAGTAATTCTGTAAAGTAACCGTTGCAAAAGTTTGAGTAGCATCTTCAATTTTTACATTTTCTTTTGCCTCAATTGCCTGATGTAATCCATCTGAATAACGACGACCATCCATGATACGACCTGTTTGTTCATCAACAATCATTACTTTATTTTCCATCACAACATATTCAACATCTTTTTCAAAAACAGTGTATGCTTTTAAAAGTTGATTCATTGTATGAATGCGCTCACTTTTGATACTGAAATCATTGTATAATTCTTCTTTTTGAGAAACTTTTTCTTCAGAAGTAGTCTCTGCTGTATCAATTTCTCCAATTTTTACACCAATATCTGGTAAAATAAAGAAGTTATCATTTTGGGTTTTTTCTGATAAATGTGCAATTCCTTTATCAGTTAAATCAATTTGATTATTTTTTTCTTCCACAACAAACCATAAATCTTCATCAACTTCGGGCATCAACTTGTTGTTGTCTGCCATGTAAAAATTTTCTGTTTTTTGTAAGATTTGCTTGATACCTTCTTGTGATAAAAATTTAATTAAAGCTTTATTTTTTGGCAAGCCTCTGTAAACTCTTAATAATGAGAATCCACCATCTTTAGTGTTTCCTTCTGTAATTAATTTTTTAGCTTCTGCTAAAACGCTTACTAAATGTTGTTTCTGAAGTGAAACTATATCAGCAACTAATGGTTTTAAATCATTAAATTCATGCCTATCTCCTTGTGGAACTGGACCTGAAATAATTAAAGGAGTTCTAGCATCATCAATTAAAACAGAATCTACTTCATCAATGATAGCATAATTTGGTGCTCTTTGAACTAAATCATCTTTAGAGCTTGCCATATTATCACGTAAATAATCGAAACCAAATTCGTTATTTGTTCCGTAAGTGATATCTGCATTGTAAGCTTTTCTTCTTTCGTTAGAATTTGGTTGATAATAATCTACACAATCTGTAGAAAGACCATGAAACTCAAAAATCGGTCCCATCCATGCTTTATCACGTTTTGCTAAATAATCATTTACCGTTACAACATGAACTCCATTTCCTGTTAACGCATTTAAATAAACAGGCAATGTTGATACTAGTGTTTTTCCTTCACCGGTCATCATTTCTGCAATCTTACCTTGATGCAAAACAGAACCACCAATTAATTGAACATCATAATGTACCATGTCCCAAGTAACTGGTTTACCAGCAGCATCCCAAGAATTTGCCCAAAAAGCTTTGTCGTTTTCTAAAGAAATATTATCTCTTTCACCAGATAATTCTCTATCAAAAGGTGTCGCAGTCACTTCAATTTTTTCGTTTTCCACAAAACGTTTTGCAGTTTCTTTTATAACAGCAAAAGCTTCTGGCATTAATTGTCGTAAAGCTTCTTCAGAAATTTTGTAAGATTCATCTTTTAAAGAATCGATTTCTTCGTAAATATCTTCTTGTCTATCAGTATTAGCTTTTTTTGCTTCTTCTTCTAGTGCATCGATTTGATCATCAAACTCTTTTGTAGCAGCTTTAATTTTGTCTTTAAACTCTTGAGTTTTTGCCCTTAATCCATCATGAGAAAGTTCTGCTATTGCGGCTTCAAACTTATTTACATCTTCTACAATTGGTTGTAAAATTTTTAAATCTTTTTGCTGTTTATCACCTACAAAAAGTTTTATTACTGAATTTAAAATACTCATTTTGTGTATGTATTTGTAAGCTAAAAAATTA
>LAQA01000017.1:8454-25031 GCA_000981625.1 Flavobacteriaceae bacterium ASP10-09a | reverse complement strand
CTTTAAAAGGAATTATTTTTGCTGCTATTTTTATTGAAGATAAAGAACAAAAGATTATTAAAATTTCTTTCCGATCAAAAGGTAATTTTTCTGTGAATCAATTTTCTAGAAATCACTTTAGTGGTGGAGGACATGATAATGCAGCTGGAGGAAAATCTGATGAATCAATGGAGAAAACTATCACAAATTTTACTAGTTTATTATCAGAGTATCAATCTGAATTAGAATTATCTTATGAAGAATAGTTATTTGTTTCTTTTGATGGTGTTTTGTTTTTCTTGTTCTAAAATAGAACCTAGAAAACCAATCAACCCAAAACCATCAACAACATTATATAAAGAAGCCATCAAAGAATCGATAGCTTTAAATAAAATTGAAGACGATAAAATTCTACAAATCATAAAAAATGATTCTACTAAACTATATTTGCAATCTTCAAATGGATTTTGGTATACGTATATCCATAAAATAGAAGAAAATTTACCAACGCCTAAAAAAGGAAATGAGGTAACGATTGAATATAATATTACAGATTTGAAAGATTCAATTTTGTATAACAAATTAGGTTTAGGAGTAAAAAATTACATTATTGACAAAGAGGATTTTATTTCTGGATTACAAAAAGGAATAAAGTTGATGAAAATAGGAGAAACCATTACATTTGTAATTCCTTCTTACAGTGCTTTTGGAGTTACTGGAGATGGAAATAAAATCGGCATTAATCAATCAATAAAAAGTACAGTAACATTAATAAATATAAATAAATAGAAAAATGAGAATACTAAAAGGTTTAGTGATTATAGCAGCAGTAGCATCAATGACTTCATGTGGAAATCAAAAAGCAGATGTTAATTCTTTAGAAACAAAATTAGATTCAGCAAGTTATGCCCTAGGAATGGATATGGCTATTAAAGTAAAAGGAAATTTTGAAGAGTCTGATACAGATTTATTTTTACAAGGCTATAGAAATGGAATGGATTCTACGAATTTATTAATAGCTCAAAAAGATTTAACTGTTTTTTTAAGAGATTTCTTCCAGAAGCAACAAGCTGAAAAAAGACAAGCAAATCAAGAAAAAGCAGCTAAAGAAGCTCAATCGAAATTTGCAGAGGTTAAAAAAGAGAGTGAAGAATTTTTAGCAATCAATAAAACGAAAGAAGGAGTTAAAACAACAGAAAGTGGTTTACAATATATCGTTTTAAAAGAAGGAAAAGGAGATCGTCCAGTAGCTACTTCAAAAATTAAACTTCATTATCACGGAACTCTAATCGACGGTACTGTTTTTGATAGTTCTGTAGATAGAAAAACACCTTATGATTCTAATGTGAATCAATTTATAAAAGGATTTACAGAAGGATTATTATTGATGAATAAAGGAGCTAAATATAAATTATTTATTCCTCAAGAATTGGCTTACGGAGCAACTCCAAGACCAGGTATTATTAAACCTTTTGCTGCGATTGTTTTTGAAGTAGAATTATTGGATATAATTAAATAATAAATGAAAAAGATTATTTACATCTTAGTACTTTCTTTTCTAGTAATTGGTTGTAGCACAGCTGCTAAATATAAAGATTTAAAAGAAGGTCTTTATGCAGAAATACAAACGAATAAAGGCGATGTTCTTTTAGAGTTATATCTAGAAGACGCACCTATGACAGTTGCAAATTTTGTGTCTTTAGCAGAAGGAACTAATACTAAAGTCACAGATTCTATACAAGGAAAAAAATACTTTGATGGTATTCGTTTTCATAGAGTTGTAAATAATTTTATAATTCAAGGAGGAGATCCAACAGAAACAGGAACAGGAACTGCAGGTTATAGATTTGGCGATGAATTTACCAAAGACAAAAATGGTAAATTATTACACATTCATGGTGATGCAGGAATGTTATCTATGGCAAATGGTGGTCCAGGAAGTAATGGAAGTCAGTTTTTTATTACACATAGATCAATACCGCATTTAGATGGTAAGCACACTGTTTTTGGTAAAACGGTTATAAATACCTTGCAATTAAAGCAATTGAAACAACAAGTTAAAGATACTTTAAAGCTTAAGAAAGCTATAGATTCTTTAAGAATGTCTGTTGTAAATAGCATTGCAAAATTTGATACTATCCATACTGTTAAAATAATTAGATTAGGTTCTAAAGCGAATTCTTTTGAAGCTGCGAAAGTTTTTGATAATGAGTTGATGAAGTATGCTGAAAGTCAAAAAGATAGAAATAAGAAAGAGAAAGATGAAGATGAAATTCGTTTTTCGAAATACTTAGAAAATAAAGCAGTTTTTTTAGCAAATATGAATGAATCTAAAGCTATTAAAACAGCTTCTGGTTTGCGTATTTTAAAGTTGAAAAGTAACCCATCAGGAAGGAAAGTGGTAATGAATAAACCTGTAAAATCTCATTTTACATTATACATAGCAGATGGTAAAGAAATTCAATCTACATTAGATTCTGGAGAACCATTTGTATTTCAGTTAGATGATACAGAAAAACCTATGATTACTGGTTTTAAAGAAGGTGCTGCTACTTTAAGAGTTGGTGAAAAAGCAAGGTTGTTTATTCCTTATTATATAGGTTTTGGGGAAGCCAAATATGGCCCTTTTCCAGCAAAATCTGATTTAGTTTTTGAAATAGAAATCATAGAAATAGGTGAATAATTTGTTTGACTCAATAATACATAAAGATAAAGAATTACTTATTTTCTTAAATAATTTAGGAAGTGAACAATGGGATTCATTTTGGTTATTAATTACCAATCAATTTAATTGGACTCCACTGTTCCTTCTTGTTATTTTCTTAGTTATAAAATCTTTTGGATGGAAAAAAGGTGGTTTTGTAATTTTAGCACTAATTGTATTAGTTGCTTTTTCTGATCAGTTTGTAAACTTAATTAAAAATTCTACAGCAAGATTAAGACCTAATAACGATCCTGAAATTTTACATTTATTAAGAACTTTAAAAAGTCCTCAAAGCTTTAGCTTTATTTCTGGTCATGCAACAACATCCACTTTTTTCTCGGTGTTTGTTATCTTTCTATTAAGAGAAAAATACAAATACATTTATTTTATTTTACTATTTCCATTAATTTTTGCTTATAGTAGATTGTATTTAGGAGTTCACTTTCCTATTGATATTTCTCTTGGAATTTTAACAGGGATTCTGCTAGCAAACATGTATTATTTTCTTTTTAAGAAAGTGAATAAAAAACTATTTGTTTAGCTTTTTATTGTTAAAATATAAATACTTAGTTGAGTGATAATAGCCAGCTAATAAACTATCCATTTCTTTAGCTTTATTAGGATATTCTTCTTTAATATTAACTAATTTTTTACTCTTTAAATTATACAATCCTTTGGTTTTAGAAACATTAGTTTTAGAATAATACAAACTATCTTGTAAAATACCAACTGCTGGTTCTCCATTGATTTTAAGATAGACAAAAGAAGAAGTTTTTGTCTGGTTGTTTGTGTCTAAAAGATTTCTTCCTAAGGTGTAATTTGTGTGATTCATTTTAATTAAACTCATTACTGTTGGAAACAAATCAATTAATTTTCCGTTTTTGGAAATCACTTTTGGTTGCAAGATATTTGGAGCGTGAATTATTAAAGGCACATGCTGTAATTGAATATTTAAATCATATTCGTTTGTGTATTTATCTGTTCTATTCATTGCTGTATTGTGATCTCCAAAAAACACAAAAACAGTATTTTTATAATATCCGGATTTTTTTGCTCTTTTTAAAAAATGACCAATATTAAAATCCAAATAACGCAACGCATTTAATTGTGCTACAGATTTAAATCCAGATTTTTCTAAAAGGTCTTTAGAGATGTCGTCTTCAGAAGTAGGAGTATAGTTCTCTTTTTGATTTGGAACTGTAAAAGGCATGTGATTGGAAGCTGTTTGTATAAAAGCTACAAAAGGTTTCTTTTGTTGATGTAACTTTTTTAGCTCTTTATCCGATTCTTTAAACAATTCATAATCATCAATTCCCCAAACATCAGCTCTATTTTCTGTATTATAACTTCCTTCTTCAAATATTTTTAAACCCTTAATATTAGCTTGAAAAATCCCTCTAATATTTGCCCAGTTAGCACTACCTCCTAGAAAATATAATTTTTCATATCCTTTAAATTGATCAAATAAAATTCGCTGATCTATAATCATCGGGTTTCTAGAAGCTGTATTTACTTCATCGATGTCTGGTAAACCAGTAACACTTGAAAAAACACTTGCTGCTGTTCCTGATTTATGTACATAAAAGTTAGAAAAGCTTAAACTGGTTGTAATAAGAGAATCTATGTTTGGTGAACTATTGATAGCATTTCCATAATAACTTAAAGGTTTTACACCCACAGATTCTAACATCACAAAGATTACATTTGATTGGCTAGGTAAAGTGTCATTAAAAACAACTTTTCTTTCAAAAGAAATTTTATCTTTTGGTAAGTTTAAATCTTTTGCAATTACAGAATAATATTTTTTAAATTCATCCATATTAACTCCCTCACTTCTGAAAGCAAAACTGTCGAAAAAGTTCAAAACAGGGTTTAATGCAAACTGATTAATCTTATTGTTTTTAGAGAAAAAAGCTTCACTCCATCTTAAAGGGTAATGCGTAAAACTGTTGTAGATACTTATCGCTAAAAGTAAAAAAACAGTAATAAAATAAACAGCTTTTATCTTTTTAGAAATATCATTCTTGTTTTCCTTGAATTTTGAATAAAGAAACTTTGATGTTTTTAAAACTAGAAAAGCAAAAAATAAGAGACCAAATAAGCCTTTAAAAACTGGATAGCTTTCTAATAAAACTTGAGATGAAATTTTAAAATCTTCTAAAAAACGAAGAGAAGCAGCATCTAATCTTATGGATAAATACTCATAATAACCAAAATCGGTTAAGTAAAATAAAGTTAAAATAACATATGCTAAAACCAAATAAATATTCGCAAATCTTCTATAAAAGGAATATTTAAAAAAACGGCTATTTACAATTAAAACTAAAATTGTAAGAGGAAAAATTGTGATAGCGGCAAGTTTAATATCAAAACGTAAACCTAACCAAAAAGCACTATTAATTTCTGAAGAGGCAGCGGTTTCTAATTCAGCAAAGAAAGAATAAAACACAAGTCTAAAAATAGTATTGAAAACAATCAATAAAAAGAAACTACTAACAATATATTTTATGTAATTAGGTATTTTGTTCAGCATATTTTTTAATTAAAAAGTAAAGTTATTATTCTTTTTCGTTAACTAATATATTCATAAAGGTTTCAAATTCTTCTTTAAAATTTTTGTATTTTTCGATTGTTGCAGGACCATTAAAGCCTGTATGAATTTTTCTAACCTTTCCTTTTTTATCAATGAATATAGTCGTTGGATAAGAAATTAAATGGTTTAACCAAGGCAATTTCTGTTGCGCTAGTTTCTTATCTGCCGAATTTCCATATTGTGCTAATATAATAGGATATTTAATTCCTACTTTTTCTTTTAAACGTTTGATTCTTTTAAATGCAATTTCTCTAGTTTTTGCAACCTCAAAAGCTAGAGCAATAACTTCTATCTTTTTAGTTGGATTTTTTTTTAAATAATTCACTAAAAATTTACTTTCATCCAAACAATTTGGACACCAAGTTCCCATAATTTGTATGATAACGGCTTTGTTTTGGAATTTAGGATCACTCAAAGAAACAATCCTTCCTCTGGTATCAGGAAAAGAAAAATCAAAATCTTCATACCCTTCTTTTATAAAAGTTAAATTATTAACATTTGGTAATTCATATCCATTATTTAATTTGGCTGTAAATGGTTCTTTCCAATGATTTCCAGAATAGAAATTACCATTTAAGGTAGAATCTGTGACTTTTGCCGTAAATAAAAAGGCATGAGCACCATCAAAAGTAGAAAGTTTTAAAGAATCACCGTCTACAATACCTTCTAAGTATCTGTAATCTCCAGTGATTGTTCTAAACGTTCCTTTTACCTTGTTTCCAATTTGATTAAAAATTCCTTTAGCAATATATTTTTCATCAGCAGAATTTTTACTAAAAACAGTTTCCCAGTTTCCGGTAATGTTTTTTGATGATTTATTTTTTGATGAAAATCGCACACTATTTTTAGTTGCTTCAAAATTAACAATCCTATCTAAACTAGATTTTATAAAACTTCCTTTTAAAAAGTTGTCTTCAATTTTCGCAATAACATATCCTTCAAAAACAGGCATCTGTATTCTTACGGAATCTTTGTAATAGGTGATTTCATTAACATAAATAATTTCATCAGCATTTAAAACGGTTAGTAAAGAGTCATTTTTTACTTCAAAAATAAAAGGAATTTCTTGATTGTCTTGTATTTTTAAAACAGCTCTATACGTCCCTTTTTGCAATGTTTTAGGTGTATTTTTTTTACAAGAGAATAAAAATAGAAGACTTATTATCAGTAAAAAATACTTCATTATTTAATTTTTTAATCGTGTTCGAATTTACAATAAAATACTAACATTTTTAAACTGTAATTTGTGCTAAATAACTTGATAAAAATCTTTTAAAATCGTTAAATTTGCAAGATTAAAATGTTCAAAAATAGCAGATGAAAATATCATACAATTGGTTACAGCAATTTTTACAGATTAACTGGGAAGCTACTAAAACAGGTGAGTTGTTAACTGATTTGGGCCTAGAAGTTGAAGGAATAGAAACAAAAGAATCTATAAAAGGAAGTTTAAAAGGCGTAGTAGTTGGTAAGGTTTTAACTTGTATTCAGCATCCAAATGCAGACAGGTTAAAGATTACTACTGTAGATCTAGGTGATGGAAAGCCTGTACAAATTGTTTGTGGAGCTCCAAATGTTGCTGCTGGTCAAAAAGTACCTGTAGCTACAATTGGTACAGTTTTATATGACGATAAAGGAGAAGGTTTTAAAATAAAGAAAGGAAAAATTAGAGGAGAAGAAAGTCATGGAATGATTTGCGCCGAAGACGAATTAGGTCTTGGTAAAGGGCATGATGGAATTCTAGTTTTAGATAAAACACTGAAAGAAGGGACTTCTGCTGCAGAAGTTTTTAAAGTCGAAACAGATTATGTATTTGAAATTGGTCTAACTCCTAATAGATCTGACGCCATGAGCCATTATGGTGTTGCAAGAGATTTAAGAGCAGGATTAATTCAAAAAGACACAAAGTTAGAATTTATATCTCCATCTGTAAGTAATTTTCATGTAGATGAAAGAACTTTGCGTTTTGATGTAGAAATTGAAAATAAAGAATTAGTGCCACGTTATTGTGGAATTACAATTACAGATATTACAGTTAAAGATTCTCCTGAATGGATTCAGAACCGTTTAAAAGCGATTGGGATAACTCCAAAAAATAATATTGTAGATATTACTAACTATGTTTTACATGAGTTAGGGCAGCCTTTACACGCTTTTGATGCTCAAAAAATTAAAGGAAATAAAATTATTGTAAAAAACTTAAAAGAAGGCACTAAGTTTACAACTTTAGATGAAGTAGAAAGAACACTTTCTGCAGATGATATTATGATTTGTGACGCAGATTCTAACCCTCTTTGTATTGGTGGTGTTTTTGGTGGTTTAAAATCGGGTGTTACAGAAAGTACAACTTCAATATTTTTAGAGAGTGCTTATTTTAATCCAGTTTCTGTTAGAAAAACAGCAAAAAGACATGCTTTAAATACGGATGCTTCTTTCCGTTTTGAAAGAGGAATTGATATTAATATGACGGAGTATACCTTAAAAAGAGCTGCGCTATTAATTGAAGAATATGCTGGTGGAAAAATGGCTTCTGATGTTTCAGATTTTTATCCTGAAAAAATAGAAGACTTTCAAGTATTTTTCTCTTACGAAAGTGCTTACAGACTAATTGGACAAGAGATTCCGAAAGAAACCATAAAGAATATTCTAGCCTCTTTAGAAATTAAAATAAGTAGTGAAACTGAAGGAGGTTTAGGATTAACAATTCCTTCTTACAGGGCAGATGTTCAGCGTGAAGCAGATATTGTTGAAGAGATTTTACGTGTGTATGGATATAATAATATTGAGTTTTCTCATAAATTAAATACCTCAATTTCCTTTGATTCTAATAAAGAAACTAAGATAGAAAATGTTGTTTCTAATCAATTAAGTTCTTTAGGGTTTAATGAAACAATGGCAAACTCTTTAACAAAAGCAGCTTATACTGATTTGTCAGATAACATAAATGAAGATGCAAACGTAGCAATGTTAAATCCTTTAAGTAATGATTTAGGAGTTATGCGCCAATCTTTACTATTTAGCGGTTTAGAGTCTGTTTCTTATAATTTAAATAGAAAAAATAATTCATTAAAATTTTATGAGTTTGGTAAAACATATCATAAGTATAGTGATAAGTACCAGGAAGATAAGCATTTAACACTTTTTGTAACTGGAAGTAGAACTAAAGAATCTTGGAAAACACCGACTTCAACTTCGGATTTCTTTTATTTAAAAGGAATTTTAACTTCAGTTTTAACAAGATTAGGAATTCAGAATTTAAAGACAACGCCTACTAAAAATGATGTTTTTTCTGAAGGAGTTACTTTAAGTTTAGGTAAAATAAAATTAGCAGATTTTGGAGTTGTTAAACGTTCAATTTTAAAAGAATTCGGAATTAAGCAAGAAGTTTTATTTGCAGATTTTAATTGGGATAATGTTTTAAAATTATCTAGCAAGAAAAATATTACAGTTTCCGAGTTATCTAAATTTCCTTCAGTAAAAAGAGATTTAGCGTTGTTAATTGATCATAAAATAGAATTTAAAGAAGTCTATAACTTAGCTTTTCAATCAGAAAGAAAGTTATTAAAAGAAGTAGATTTGTTTGATGTCTATGAAGGTGATAAATTACCAGAAGGTAAAAAGTCTTATGCAGTTAGTTTTGTTTTACAAGATGAAAATAAAACTTTAGAAGACAAACAAATTGATAAAATAATGCAAAAATTACAGCATAGTTTCGAAAAGAATTTAGAAGCTGTTTTAAGATAAAATTTTTAAGCTCCTATTTTGGAGCTTTTTTTATAAATTGTTATTTCTGCGCAAGTAGAAATTCATCATAAAGTGTCATAAAAATTAAAATCAAATTCCTGCTTATGTAGGAATTACAAAAGCCATGTATAAACTTATTATAAGACCTTTTTTCTTTCTTTTTGATCCAGAGAAAATTCATTATTTCACTTTCTCTTTAATAAAATTATTGTGTAAAATCCCCTTAGTTTCTAATGTTTTTAGAAGTTTTTATCAAATAAATAATAAAAAATTAGAACGCACTTTATTTGGGTTAACGTTTAAAAACCCTGTTGGCTTAGCTGCTGGGTTTGATAAAAATGGGGTTTTGTATAATGAATTAGCTAACTTTGGTTTTGGTTTTATAGAAATTGGTACAGTAACTCCAAAAGGACAAGTTGGAAATCCGAAGAAAAGACTATTTCGTCTAAAGGATGATGAAGGTATTATTAACAGAATGGGTTTTAATAACGAAGGTTTAGAGGCCGCTATTCAAAAATTAAAGAAAAATAAAGGGCATGTTATTATTGGTGGAAATATTGGTAAAAACACACAAACATTACCAGAAAATTACACCGAAGATTATAAAGAATGCTTTAAAGGATTACATCCTTATGTAGACTATTTTGTATTAAATGTGAGTTGTCCAAATGTAGAGAGTGATGCAAAATTAAATGATAAAGATTACTTATTAGAGTTGATTTCTGAATGTCAAAAACTAAACAATCAACAAGAAAAACAAAAACCAATTTTATTAAAAATTGCTCCAGATTTAAATAATGAGCAATTAGATGAAATTATAGACTTGGTTGCAGAAACTAATATTGATGGTGTAATCGCTTCAAATACATCAATAACAAGAGATAATTTAAAAGCGTCTAAAGAACGTTTGCAAGAAATTGGAAATGGAGGCGTAAGTGGACAGCCTATTAAAAATCAGAGTACAAAAGTGATCAAATACTTAGCTGATAATTCTAATAAATCATTTCCTATTATTGGAGTAGGTGGAATTCATTCTGAAAAAGATGCTTTAGATAAAATAAGCGCAGGTGCAGATTTAGTACAAATTTATACTGGTTTTATTTATGAAGGACCAAGTTTAGTGAAAAGAATTAACAAAGCTATTCTAAAGAATTTATAATATTTAATTCTTTAGAGAGTTCTTACTTTGCAAGTTAGAAGACCTTCTTGCCAAAGCAGAAGTCAATTAATTAAGCTTAGATTTTTGTTATTAATCAAGTTTAAAACTGTTTTTACAGGAAGGTGAAAAAGAGTATTTTTACTTAAATGTTAGAAACCTTATTCTCTTTTGCAATCGCAACTTCAATTTTAGCAATTTCTCCTGGGCCAGATAATATTTTTGTACTTACACAGAGCATTGTAAATGGTAAAAAGTTTGGTTTAGCAACTGTTTTTGGTTTAATTTCTGGATGCTTAGTCCACACAACTTTATTAGCTTTTGGAGTATCTGCAATTTTAAAGGAATCAGAAAATTTATTTTTCATAATAAAATTGTTTGGCTCATTTTATCTATTATACTTAGCCTTTAAAGTGTATAGATCAGATGCTACTATTATTTTATCTGAAGATAATGTAGAAAAGAAAACTACAACACAATTATTTAAACAAGGATTTATAATGAACGTTTTAAATCCAAAAGTTTCAATTTTCTTTTTGGCTTTTTTTCCAGGGTTTTTATATTCTGATACTATCTCGACTGTAATTCAGTTTTATGTTTTAGGAATACTTTTTATGTTCGTATCATTAATTATTTTTTCTACAATTGCTGTTTTAGCAGGTGTGATATCAGAAAAAATAAAGGAAAACAAAAACATTGGTTTGTATTTAAAATGGACTCAAATCGTTGTTTTTGTCTTGATTTCCGTTTTTATTTTAGTTTAATTTCTTTCTCAAACTAAACAAACCAATTATTGGACCAACAGCTAAGACTAAAAAGATTAGATTAGAGTTGGTGAAATTAACTAAGCTACTTAAAATTTGTATGCTAATAATTGTAATTGAAAAACCAATACAATTTACGATTGTTAAAGCAGTTCCTTTGTCTTTTGGTGGTGCATTTTGAGCAACTAATGTCGAAAATAGAGGAGAATCTGCAATTACAAACATTCCCCAAAAAAGTAAGAAAGTAATAAATAGGTTTCCATTTTCTATTTGAAACATCAATGGAGAGATAAGACAGCAAAAGCATGACAGTAACAGAAAACTAAAAGCAGTTTTCTTGATGTTGAATTTTTGTGAAAGATATCCGCCTATAACACAAGACAAGCTACCAATAGCAATAATTGAAAAAGATAGAATAGCAATATTAAAAACGATTTGAGAATGTAATTCTTGATATTTAATTAACAAAATAGGAATAAATGCCCAAAAAGCATACAGCTCCCACATATGACCAAAATATCCAAAAGCAGCTTTTCTAAAATTAACATCCCTAAAAACGTTAATACAGATTGATAAGTCTAAGGTATTGCTTGCTCTTCTATAAGGGCCATTTTTCACAAAGGTGATCATTAATAAACCTCCAAACACGGATAATGAAGAAGTCGTAATTAAAACACTTTTCCATGAAAAATTTATTAAAATATCTTTTAATAAATGTGGTAAAGCAGTTCCTAAAACTAAAGCTCCTACTAAGTATCCTAAGGATTTTCCTAATCCTTTTTGATAATAATCTGTAGCTATTTTCATTCCTACAGGATAAATTCCTGCCAAGAAAAATCCTGTAAAAAAACGTAAACTTATTAAACTAAATAAATTCTGATTTTCAGAGATAAAACCAAGATTAAAGAGAGCTCCTAAGATTGCACTTACAAAAAACACTTTTGATGGTGAAAAACGATCAGAAATTGAAAGTAAAGCAAATACGAGAGTACCGATTATAAAACCAAATTGAACAGCAGAAGTCAAGTATCCTAAAGTATTTTCTTGTAGGTTAAAAGTTTCTAAAAGGTTGTTCATGACTCCGTTTCCTGCAAACCATAAAGAGGTACAGCAAAATTGCGAAATAACAATAATGGGTAATATAGTTTTTGATTTACTCATTTAAGAGAGCCAATTTACTAAAAAGAGTATAATAATCAATAGAAATAAGTTTGCAACTACATTTCTTTATCTATATTTGAGTTGATGAAAAAAGTCAAAATCATAGAATGCCCTAGAGACGCAATGCAAGGAATAAAATCTCATTTTATTTCCACAGAAAAAAAAGCATTGTACATTAATTCTCTATTAAAAGTTGGTTTTGATACGATTGATTTTGGCAGTTTTGTCTCACCAAAAGCAATTCCTCAAATGCGAGATACAGCAGCAGTCTTAGAAAGGTTAGATTTATCTAGAACTCAAAGTAAGTTGTTAGCAATTATAGCTAATGTTAGAGGGGCAAATGATGCATCTCAATTTGAAGAAATAGATTATTTAGGATATCCTTTTTCTATTTCAGAAAACTTTCAAATGCGTAATACGCATAAAACAATCGCTGAATCTATTGAAGCCTTAGATGCTATTTTAAATATTGCTGATAAAACAAAAAAAGAGGTTGTTGCCTATTTATCAATGGGTTTTGGAAATCCTTATGGAGATCCTTGGAATGTCGATATTGTTGGTAATTGGACTGAGAAACTTTCTAAAATGGGAGTAAAAATCCTATCTCTTTCAGACACCGTTGGAAGTTCAACTCCTGAGGTAATTCGTTATTTGTTTTCAAATTTAATTACTAAATATCCAGGAATTGAGTTTGGTGCACATTTGCATACAACTCCTGATAAATGGCACGAAAAAGTTGACGCAGCCTATAAAGCTGGTTGTTTGCGTTTTGATGGAGCTATTAAAGGTTATGGTGGTTGCCCAATGGCAAAAGATGAGTTAACAGGTAATATGCCAACAGAAAAATTATTGAGCTATTTTACTACAGAAAAAGCGGACACAAATTTGAAGCCGATGATTTTTGAAAGTGCTTACAATAAAGCTTTAGAGCTGTTTGTTTGAGTTTTAACCTCTAATAATTGTTAAACTAAACTTATTTTGGTCTATTATAAAAATTAAATAAATGAAAAAAAATAGTTACTTCCTATATATACTATCGATTGCACTTTTGTTTTCTTGTAAAAAAGAGGACGGAAAAATTGATTTTACTTTTTTACAAATAAATGATGTATATGAAATTGCACCAATTCAAGGAGGAGAATTTGGGGGAATGGCAAGAGTAGAGACAGTTCATAAAGAACTGATAAAAGAAAATAAAAATACCATGTTGTTTTTGGCGGGTGATTTTTTAAATCCTTCTCTATTAGGAACCGTAAAAGTCGATGGAGAAAGAGTTCGTGGAAAACAAATGATTGAAGTACTAAATGCGATGCATACTGATTTGGTCGCTTTTGGAAATCATGAGTTTGACGTATCGAAAAAAGATTTACAAAAACGGTTAAATGAAAGTAATTTTCCTTGGATTTCTGCCAATGTAAAACTAAAAACCAAAGAAAAAACGATTCCTTTTTACAAAGAAAAAGAAGGAAAGCAAATTCCTCTTGAAGAAACATTTATCAAAGAGTTTTCTGATGAAGATGGTACAAAAATAAAAGTTGGTTTTATTAGTGTTTGTATAGCATCAAACCCAAAAGATTATGTAGAATATGGTAACATGTTTGTAAAAGCAAGAGCTTCTTATATTGCTATAAAAGATTCTGTAGATGTTGTTTTTGGATTGACACATGTTAAAATAGCAAATGATAAAAGAATTGCAAAGTTAATACCCAATTTACCTTTAATAATGGGAGGTCATGAGCACACAAATTCACACAATAAAATAGGAAATGTAGTTATTACTAAGGCAGATGCTAATGCGAAAACGGCTTATATCCATAGAATTTCTTTTGATAAAAGAACAAAAAAAACGACTATAAAATCAGAATTAAAACAAATAAATTCATCGATCAAGTCTGATGAAAAGGTTTCTGAAATTGTGAGAAAATGGCAAGCGATTTTAACTTCAAAAATTAAAGAAGTTATATTAAATCCCAATGAAGTAATCTATACAGCAGAAACTCCTTTAGATGGAAGAGATGCTTCAGTTAGAAGTATTCAAACTAATTTAGGGGAAATGATTACAAAATCTATGTCTTTTTCTTTTGATAATAAAATCGATTGTGCACTTGTAAATGGAGGCTCTATAAGAATTGATGATCAATTAGCAGGAGATATCAATGCTGTTGACATTTTTAGAGTTTTACCTTATGGTGGTGCCATTTTAAAAGTTAAAATTAAAGGAAGGTTATTAAAACGTGTTTTAGATTATGGAGTTTTAGCTGCTGGAACAGGAGCATATTTACAACGTTTTAATGCTGAAAAAGTAGGAGAGAAGTGGATGATTAAAAACAAAGAATTAAATCTTAAAAAAACGTATACAGTTGCTTTTTCTGATTACCTATTAAAAGGATTTGACATTCCTTTTTTATCATCAGAAAATAAAGAAGTTCTATCAGTGTATAAACCTACAAAAAACGAATTAGCTTTTGATATTAGAAAAGCTGTTATTAGTTATCTAGATAACAAGAAGATCTAACCTTTTTGTTACTTAATAGGTACTTTGTTTTGTTGTAAGTATTCATTTTTAGGTTAATATTGTTAAACTGAGTTGTTTTAAACTGATTTTATTAACTTTTAAATTCTACTAAACGAGCTTATAATATTGCATATCCCTATTTTAACTCGTTAAACAAATTAGTTTGAGTTTTCTTAAATATAAATCGATGATTTTTCATTTTGCAGTATAAAAAAAGCCTCACATGTTGTGAGGCTTTTATATATATTACTTTGTACTATTTAACTTTCTCTACGTTTTCTTCCAAAACCACCAGATGGTCTTCTTTCTCCACTAGATCCTCTCTCTGATCTCTCTGGTCTGTCAGAAGAACGTTTATCTGATCTTCCTCTACTAGAATCACTACTTCTTGAAGAACCTTCAGAACCTCTACGTCTTCCAAAACCACCTTCTTTATTTCCAAAAGGTTTTTTACCACCTCTTCTCGCACCACCACCTGAACGATCTTTTTTCGTAATCTCTATGTTTACAGAGCGGCCATCAAAATCTGGTTGGTTGCTAGAAAAAGCTTCTAAAGTTTTGTCTTCGAAGTTTTTATCAATTTCAAAGAAAGAAAAAGTATCTAAAATATCTATAGATCCAATTTCTACTTTGTCACCTATATTCTGTTCGTTAATTAAGCCAATTAATTTACCTGGATTTAGGTTGTCTTTTCTACCAATATTGATAAAGAAACGAGTCATGTTCTCATCTGTAGCTCTAGCTCTAGAATTATCTTTAGATGATAAATCATTTAAATCTTTAGCATTTTCATAATATGCTAACATCGTATTGAACTCTAAAGAAACAAATTTCTGTATTAACTCTTCTCTATCTAAACCTTCTAATTTTTCGTAAATACTTGGTAAGAACTCATTAATTTGAGTCTGATTTACTTCAATGTTCTGAACCTTGTCTATTAAGTTCATTAATTGGTTCTGACAAATATCTTTTCCAGAAGGTACTTTAGCTTCTACAAATTTCTTTTGAATGATTTTTTCGATTTGGCGTAATTTACCCTTCTCTTTTCCATTCACTAAAACAATAGAAATTCCTTTATTTCCTGCTCTACCAGTTCTCCCACTTCTATGTGTATAGTTTTCTATTTGATCTGGTAACTTATGATTTAATACGTGTGTTAATTCAGTAACATCTAATCCACGAGCAGCAACATCTGTAGCTACCAATATTTGAATTGTTTTCTTTCTGAATTTACCCATTACAGAATCTCTTTGTCCTTGAGATAAATCTCCATGTAAAGAGTCTGCACTGTAACCGTCTTTAATTAAATTATCTGCAACTTCTTGTGTTTCTCTTCGAGTTCTACAAAAAATAATTGCGTAAATATTTGGATTTAAATCTGCAATTCTTTTTAAAGCTGGGTAACGAGTTCTTTCTGTAACAGAATAATACTCATGACTAACGCTATCTGCACCTTGATTCTTTTGACCAGAAGTAATTTCTACTGGCTTGGTCATATAATTTCTTGCAATACTTTCTACTTCTCTTGGAAAAGTTGCAGAAAATAACAAAGTCTGTTTTGTTTCTGGAGTTGCTTCTAAAACTTTATCTAGTTCGTCTTTAAAACCCATATTTAACATTTCATCAGCTTCGTCTAAGACTAACCATTGAACGTTACCTAATTTTAAAGCTCTTCTTTTAATTAAATCTACTGTTCTACCAGGAGTTCCAACAACAATCTGAGAGCCTCTTTTTAAAGATCTAATTTGATCTTCCATACTAGAACCACCATAAACAGTAGTTACTTTAACGTCTGGTAAATACTTGCAAAAATCTTTAATATTATTACCAATCTGAACTGCAAGTTCTCTTGTTGGTGATAATATAATTGCTTGTACATTACCACTTTTTGAGTCTAAAAGTTCTAATATTGGCAAACTAAAAGCAGCAGTTTTACCTGTACCTGTTTGTGCAAATGCTTT
>LAQA01000017.1:0-8379 GCA_000981625.1 Flavobacteriaceae bacterium ASP10-09a | reverse complement strand
TTCTTTTAAACCTAATTCTAAAAATGTTGACATTACTGTGTTTTTGTGGATTCACAGAACGCCCACCTGTAAACCCGAGTTATAAAATTCGACTTGATTTTTTAATGAGTTACACCCAAAAATAAAACGGTGCAAAAGTACTGTAAAATTTATAAATAATAGATTAAAAACTAATTAATTAATTTCGTTAAGAGCTTCAAGGTGTGGATTTATATTATAAGAAGAAAATGAAGCGTATCCATTTGTAACTTTTCCTTTCTTATCTACTAAAATACAGCGTGGCATTCTACTGGTTAAAAAAGTTTGAGCTTCACTGTTTTTATCAATATAAAATTGATCTTTAATATCAATATTTTTAATTCTATCAGTATTAACATCATCAATCTTTATTTGAATAAATTTTACATTTGGATATGAAGTTGATAAGTATTTTATTCTTGATACGATATATCTTTCAGAATAATATTCAGGATTCCAAAAGAAAAGCATTGTGCTTTTGCCTTTAATGATATCATTAATTGATTTTGTAGAATTGGAATAGTCAATTACATTAAAGTCTCTAATTTTCTTATTTTTAGCTACGGCTTTAGAATCATTGATTATTTGTTGAATATGTTCTTTATCCTCTTTACTAGTACTAAGTTCAAAGAATTTATCAAAAGGTTCTTGATTGATATTGCAACTAGATTTGTTATAAAAATGACTAATAAGAGTTTGTTTTAAAAATACATTTTTTGACTTTTCAGTAACAATGTTTTTGTCAATTATATTTAATAAATCTAATGTAAATTTTGATGAATAGGTGTTTTTAACTGGAGGATGACCTAAAGAATACGTTTCATTGTACAAGTAATTTTTAACATATCTAGAATATGGAGGATAATACATTAATAACTCCTTATTTATTTTGATATCATTTCTATAGTTGAAAAACAATGTATCTAAAACTGGAAAGCTTTTGTTTTTAGAATATTTAGCATAAATTATGGGGTATTTCTCTACTCTAGCGTATACAGGATACATAAGTGAAATTTTTAAAACTTCACCAAATCCTTCTGTTTCTTTCGGATGGTTCTTTAAATAATTATCGTATGTTTCTAGTTTTAATTCAGTTAATGAATCGCTCTTTTGTTTGAAGTGTTTTGGTTCTAACTTGTTATAACCGTAGAAAACTTTTCTATCTTTCTCATCCTCTAGAAAGCAATCAATTAATATATTATTTCTTTCTGCACCTTCACCCGCAAATACCAAAGATTCGTCAAAATCCCAAGTATTTAAACGCAACATTAGACTGTCTTTAGGCTCTAGATATATGTATTGATTTTCGTCACCATGAAAAAAGTAGTACAACCCTTCATCAATATTATTTAATTTTCCAATAAATTTATTCTTTTTATCTAAATAAAAAGTATCAATAACTTTATCCAAAGAAAATAGAACAACATGATTAGATTTTGGATTGATAATTTTACCTCCAAAATAAGTTAATGTTTCTTTTTTATCTGAATCACAACTAGTTAGAGTGATTAAAAATATAATTTGTAAAAAAGTAAATATTTTTTTTGTCATATAAATTGGGTACAAAGAACCAAATGACAAATTTAAGTATTCAATGCTGCCTTAGTTGTTAATACGTTGTTAAAAATATTCTAAAAATAAATAAATTTTAGGAAGCTTTTTTATAAAAACCATTAGAAATCAGGCAAGAAAAGAGAAATCAATTTACTACTTTTGCAGAAATTTAAAATAATATTATGTTATCAGTTTCTAATTTATCTGTACAGTTCGGTAAACGTATTTTGTTTGATGAAGTTAATACAAAATTTCAGCAAGGAAATTGTTATGGAATTATTGGTGCAAATGGAGCAGGGAAATCTACTTTTTTAAAGATTATTTCTGGTGTTCAAGATCCAACATCTGGGCAAGTTCATTTAGAGAAAGGAAAAAGAATGTCAGTTCTAACTCAAGATCATTATGTTTTCGATGAATTTCCTGTATTAGAAACAGTTGTTATGGGGAACAAAGAGCTGTTTAAGATTAAAAAACAAATTGATGATTTATATGCTGATTATACAGATGAAAATGCAGAAAAGATTGGTGAGCTTCAAATAATTTTTGAAGAAATGAATGGTTGGAATGCAGATTCTGATGCAGCTACAATGTTATCTAATTTAGGTATTTCTGAAGATATACATTATACTTTGATGAAAGATTTAGATGGTAAGCAAAAAGTACGTGTATTAATTGCACAGGCACTTTTTGGAAACCCTGATGTATTAATAATGGATGAGCCTACCAATGATTTAGATTTTGAAACTATTGAGTGGCTAGAGAATTTCATTGCAAATTTTGATAACTGTGTAATTGTGGTTTCACATGACAGACACTTTTTAGATGCAGTTTGTACTCATATTTCTGATATTGATTATAGTAAAATAAACCATTATTCTGGTAATTATACTTTCTGGTATGAATCTAGTCAGTTAGCAACTAGACAAAGAGCCCAACAAAATAAAAAAGCAGAAGATAAAAAGAAAGAATTAGAAGAATTTGTCCGTCGTTTTTCTGCAAACATGGCAAAATCTAAACAAGCAACTTCTCGTAAAAAGATGATCGAGAAATTAAATGTTGATGAAATTAAGCCGTCAAGTAGACGTTACCCTGCTATTATTTACAAAAGCGATAGAGAAGCTGGAGATCAAATTTTAAATGTTGAAGGTTTATCAAAAGAATTTGAAGGAGAAAAATTATTCGATAAAGTACACATCAATTTAAATAAAGGAGATAAAATCGCTGTTATTTCAAAAAATTCTAGAGCTGTTAGTGCTTTTTATCAGATTATTACAGATAATCAAAAAGCAGATTCAGGTGAATTTTCTTGGGGTGTTACAACAACTCAATCTTATTTACCTTTAGATAATTCTTCTTTTTTCCAAGATGGAGAACTAAATTTAGTCGATTGGTTAAGACAGTATGCACAGACAGAAGAGGAACGTGAAGAAGTTTTTTTAAGAGGTTTTTTAGGGAAAATGATTTTTTCTGGTGAAGAAGCTTTAAAGAAAAGTAATGTGCTTTCTGGAGGAGAAAAAGTGCGTTGCATGTTATCTAGAATGATGATGAAGAGAGCTAATATTTTAATATTAGATGAGCCAACAAATCATTTAGATTTAGAATCGATACAAGCATTAAATAACTCGTTAATTAACTTTAAAGGAACGGTTATGTTTACAACGCATGATCATGAGTTTGCACAAACTGTAGCCAACAGAGTTATAGAATTGACGCCAAAGGGTGTCATTGACAGACATTCTTCTTTTGATGATTATTTAGCAGATCCAAAAATTAAAGAATTACGAGAAAAAATGTATTCTTAGGATAAATAAAGTTGATTTTTCAAGAATTATCTCTAATAAAAAACCCTAAACTAACTTCGCTTTAGTTTAGGGTTTTTTAATTATTACAAACGGGTGTTATCTTTTTATAATAGAAAAAAGTAATTTTTAAAATTCGTTTATAATCTATTTTTTCTTTAAAGGGCTAATAATTTTCACATCAGAAAAAGAAATTGCACCTCTAATAACACCATCAATAGTTTTCGTTAAAGCCTCAATTAATTGCATTTTTAATTGCGATTTATGATAAATTAAACTCACTTCTCTTGCAGGTGGAGGGTTTGTAAACTCGCGTAAATGTGTTTTTTCTATTTCATTTAAATCTAAAGTATGTAAATATGGTAAAAGTGTCATTCCTAAACCTTCCTTAGAGAGTTTAATCAATGTATCAAAACTTCCACTTTGTAACTGAAATCCTTTTTTATTATCAATTTTATGGTTTCTACACAAATTAAGAACACTATCTTTAAAACAATGACCATCTTCTAACAACAAAATATCTTCCATTTCTAATTCATCAGCAGTAATCGTTTTGTTTTTATACAATCGATGATTTTGAGGAATTAAACCAACAAAAGGCTCATAATACAAAGGTCTTTCTTTAATTGCTTCATTTTCTAAAGGTGTTGCAGCAATTGCAACATCTATATGTCCATCAGATAATTTTCTAACAATTTCTTCAGTGGTCAATTCTTCAATTATTAACTTTACTTTTGGGTATCTCTTAGTAAAGTTTTGTAAGAACATTGGTAATAAAGTAGGCATTATTGTTGGGATAATTCCTAATTTAAATTCGCCACCAATAAAACCTTTTTGTTGATGAACAATATCTAAGATTCGGTTACTTTCGTCAACAATCACCTTAGCTTGATCCACAATCTTTTGACCAACTTCAGTTAATTCAATCGGTTTTTTAGAACGATTAAATATCTGAACACTTAATTCGTCTTCTAACTTCTGAATTTGCATACTCAAAGTTGGCTGTGTCACAAAACTATGTTGCGCAGCAACTGTGAAATTTTGATATTCAGCAACTGATAAAACGTATTTTAATTGGGTAATTGTCATTATAATAAGATTTTTTGATAAAGATATTAAAACTATCAATTATAATTATAGTTTAGACTCACAAAATTCTCATAAATTTGAATTATAATATAAAAACTAGATAAAATGAACAGAAATATTTTAGGGTTAGACAAGAAAGAAACTGAAAATTTAGCAGAAAAATTAAATGGGTTATTAGCAAATTTTCAAATATATTATCAGAATTTAAGAGGTTTGCATTGGAATATTAAAGGAAAAAACTTCTTTGAATTACATGTAAAATTTGAAGAGTTTTATACAGATTCTCAAGTTAAGATTGATGAAATTGCTGAACGTGTTTTAACACTTCAAGGTAAACCTTTGCATACTTTTGAAGATTATATAAGATTAGCTTCGGTTCCTGTAGGAAAGAATATTTCTAATGATGTTGAAAGTGTAAAGTTGGTTGTAAGTTCACTTTCAGAATTATTAAAAATTGAAAGAGTTATTTTAGAAATTTCTGATGAAACAAATGATGAAGGTACAAACGCTATGATGAGTAACTTTATAGCTGAACAAGAAAAAACAATTTGGATGTTAAGTTCATGGCTAGGGTAGTCATTAAGACTAAATTACTAAAACGAAAACGTCATTCTGGATTCAAGCCAGAATGACGTTTTTATTTAATTTAAAATATAAGAATATCCAATCTCTAAACCTAAAATATTATACCCATCATTAGGTTTTTGGAAATTCAAGTTTGAAACGTGTCCAAAGTTAGTTCCTAGATACAAGTAGCAATTTTTTAGTGTCTTATATGAAAACCCTAAAGAAAAATTTTCTATGAACGTAAATCCTTTTGCCAAACGTTCTGTTCTTTTATCAATAAAGGAAAAACCTAAGCTTATTGTTCCTTGTATATCCAGTTTTTCTGATACTTTCTTCTTTGCAGCAAAACCCAGTTCCACTCCATATAAATTCAAAGTTTTAGCTTTTGTGAATTCAGTTCTTTTTTCAAGATAATTTTCTTGATCAGGGGTTACAAATTGCTCATTGATTAGTTGATGTTTTAAAAACTGAATCTGAGGTTGCACAATCATTTCGATATCAATATTTTTCCAACTTCCAAGTTTATAAAAAGCTTGAGTTTTGTATGTGTTTGTTGAATACGTATAATCTACATCATTAAAAATAAAATTTTCATTGACACCAAAATTGTATAAAAAACCAACTTTATATGGTTTTAATGAAGTCTTTTTTTTCTCTTGACTAAAAGAAAGTAGTACAACAAAAAGCAACATAAAACTCAGAAATTTATTTTTCATGGTTATCAGTTAACTAAACATATTAGCCACTTTTTCAGCTTTTCTGTTTTCTGAATAATCATAAAAACCCTCTCCTGATTTTACCCCTAATTTACCAGCATTTACCATGTTTACTAACAAAGGACAAGGTGCATATTTAGGGTTCTTAAATCCGTCATACATTACATTTAAAATAGACAAACAAACATCTAAACCAATAAAGTCAGCCAATTGCAAAGGTCCCATTGGGTGTGCCATTCCAAGTTTCATAACTGTATCAATCTCTGCAACACCAGCAACACCATTGTACAAGGTTTCAATAGATTCGTTAATCATTGGCATTAAAATCCTGTTGGCTACGAAACCAGGGTAATCATTTACTTCTACAGGAATTTTATTGATTTTCTTGCTTAAGTCAACCGTAAAGCGCATCACTTCATCACTAGTGTTATAGCCTCTAATGATTTCAACCAATTTCATAATTGGCACAGGATTCATAAAATGCATTCCAATTACTTTTTCTGGTCTGTTTGTAACCGCAGCAATCTGCGTAATAGAAATTGAAGATGTATTAGTAGCTAAAATAGTTTCTCCATCACAAACTTCATCTAATTCTTTAAAAATTTTCGCTTTTAAAACTGCATTTTCAGTTGCCGCTTCAATAACCAAACTTGTATTTTTAACTCCATTTTTAATAGAAGTAAAAGTAGAAATATTACTTAATGTTTTTAGTTTCTCAACTTCAGAAATTTTTTCTTTAGCAACCATTCTATCTAAATTCTTAGTGATTGTTGCCATCCCTTTTTCAAGTGCAGCTTCAGAAACATCAATCAATTGAACTTTGTAATCAAATTGTGCAAACGTGTGCGCAATTCCATTTCCCATAGTTCCAGCACCAATTACAGCTATATTTTTCATGAATATTTTTTATTTTTTTAATATTAATTTTGGAGTTTATCGAGGTTTCACTACTCGCTTTTTTATTGAAAAATAAAAAAGATAAAACATGCCGTCTAATCTCTAACGTACTATTTGCCAACTAAAATTTTAAGACGAAAGACTTTCTTCAGTTTTAAAACAGTCAATAATCCATTGTGCAATTCTTAAAGCTTCAGTTCCATTATGTAAAGTAACAATAGGTGTTGTATTATTTACAATTGCATCGGCAAAAGTTTCTAGTTCATCTAAAATAGCGTTATTATTCACTACTTCAGGGTTTTCAAAATAAATTTGCTTTTTAACACCTTCATCATTTTGTAAAATCATTGCAAACTCATCTGGTTCTATTGGTGCATCCTGAATTCTTACAATTTCAGATTCTTTACTTAAAAAGTTCACAGAAATATAGGCATCCTTTTGAAAAAAGCGCGTTTTACGCATATTTTTCATAGAAATTCTACTTGCAGTTAAATTAGCGACACAACCATTTTCAAACTCAATTCTTGCATTTGCAATATCTGGAGTTTCAGAAATTACGGATATTCCACTTGCATGTACATTTTTAACTTTAGATTTCACTACAGAAAGGATAATATCAATATCGTGAATCATTAAATCTAAAACGACAGGTACATCTGTTCCTCTTGGATTAAATTCTGCTAATCGATGAGTTTCGATAAACATTGGGTTATTAATCATCCCTTTCGCTGCAATAAATGCAGGATTAAACCTTTCTACATGTCCAACCTGGCCTTTTACTTGATGTTTTTTTGCTAAGTTTCGAATCGTTTCAGCTTCTAAAACAGTCTTTGCAATTGGTTTTTCAACAAATATATGGCGTCCTTTTTCGATGGCTTTTTTTGCACAATCAAAATGAGAGAGTGTTGGTGTAACAATGTCAACAACTTCTACAGCATCAATTAATTCATCAATAGAATTAAACAGTTTGTAGCCAAATTCGATAGCTACTTTTTGTGCATTTTCTGTATATGGGTCAAAAAAACCAATTAATTCATATTTTTTAGATTCTTGTAATAAACGAAGATGAATTTTTCCTAGATGACCTGCACCTAAAACCCCAACTTTTAGCATAAATGTATTTTTTTTGTCATTAAGAATAAAGTGAAGCAATTTTATAAAAGAGATATTACTTCAAGAATCTTAATTATAGAGACGTTAGTTTCGTGTTTTCTAATTTAAAAAATTAGACAAAACAAAGATACAATTTTATAAGAATCTATTTAGATTTATTAGTATTTTTAGACTTTAGAAACCAACCAAGAATTGAAAGATACAGCAAAACATCAAGGACTTAGAAATCAGCTTGCTATTATATTAGAGGCAAAAGGAATTACAGACAATAATGTACTGAGTGCAATTCGAGAAATTCCACGTCATTTGTTTATAGACTCCAGTTTTGAGGCGCATGCCTATCAAGATAAAGCATTTCCTATTGCTGCGGAACAAACTATTTCCATGCCCTATACTGTTGCTTTTCAATCACAAACTTTAGAAATAGAACCTGGTGATAAGATATTAGAGATTGGAACTGGTTCTGGCTATCAAACCGCTATTTTATTGGAGTTAAAAGCTGAAGTATATTCTATAGAAAGACAGAAAGAGTTGTTTAAAAGGACTTCGCTGTTCTTGCCTAAAATTGGTTATAAACCTAAAAAATTTATTTTTGGAGATGGTTATAAAGGTTTAAAAGAAGAAGC
>LAQA01000066.1:17143-17362 GCA_000981625.1 Flavobacteriaceae bacterium ASP10-09a | reverse complement strand
TCTTTTTAGAATTTTTAAATTTTTAATCTTTGAAAAAAATATTTTCATACCCCTTTATTTTGTTAGTACGGTTTTATCAAGTCGCAATTTCGCCATTAACACCCGCAGCTTGTAGATACAGTCCAACGTGTTCGCAGTATACCATAGAAGCGTTAAAAAAACATGGCCTGTTTTCTGGGGGTTGGATGGGTTTAAAAAGAATATGTAGTTGTCATCCTT
>LAQA01000066.1:0-17044 GCA_000981625.1 Flavobacteriaceae bacterium ASP10-09a | reverse complement strand
TATTATATTCGCAGTTACAAATAGAAATATAGAATATATGAGTTTTTTAGCAGTAGAGTGGAACCCATCATTAGGTATTGACCTAGGTTTTTTTGTAATTCGTTGGTATAGTTTAATGTTTGTCGCCGCGTTTTTATTGGGGCTACATTTAATGAAAAAAATATATGTAGAAGATAAAATTCCAGCCGAAAAGCTAGATACGCTCTTCATGTACACTTTTATTTCGATGCTTGTTGGTATGCGTTTAGGAGACGTATTATTTTACAGTTGGGATTATTACCAAAATCATTTAATAGAAATATTTTTACCAATAAAAGAAAGTGTAAACGATTCTTTATTTGGTATTATAAAAGGCTGGAAATTTACCGGTTATCAAGGATTTGCAAGTCACGGAGCAGCAATATCAATTATCATTACGATGTTTTTTTATGCCAAAAAACACTTGCAAAAACCATGGTTATTTATTTTAGATCGATTAGCAATAGTAGTGGCTTTAGCAGGTTTTTTTATTAGAAGTGGTAACTTTTTAAATTCAGAAATCTATGGAAAAGAAACCGGTTCTAATTTTGGTGTTATTTTTAAATCAGCAGGTGAAACTGCAGCAAGGCATCCAACCCAATTATATGAAGCCTTTAGTTATCTAATTTTATTTTTTGTAATGTGGCATTTATATTGGAAAACCGATAAAAAACAACAAGTAGGTTTCTTATTTGGTTTGTTTATGGCTGTTTTATGGTCTTTACGATTCTTTATAGAGTTTTTAAAAGAAGCACAAGTAGATGGCCGAGAAGACTGGGTTTTCAATTCTTTAAATACAGGGCAAGTTTTAAGTATCCCTTTGGTTTTAATAGGGTTGTGGTTGATGTTTAGAAAAACAAATAATGCTGAATAATAAAATGGAAACATTAAAAAAACGTTGGAATATAGATAGTAATTGGGCAATTGTGGCGATTTTTGTAGTTTTTGCAATTAATGGTTCTTTTGCCGCTTGGGTTGCAAAACCAATTACTAATTATTTAGGATTGACTCCAGATATAATTTCTCCTTTTATGTATTGGCCTTTAAGAATACTCTTAATATTTCCTATTTACCAACTGACCTTGCCAATTGTGGGGTGGTTATTTGGGCAGTTTAAATTCTTCTGGGCTTTCGAAAAAAAGTTTTTAAGTAGATTAGGATTCGGTTTTTTATTTAAAGACAAAAACTAAACTTCTACAATAATAGTCTCCTTTTTTCAAGAGCTATCTTTGCTGAAAACATAGGTATACAACCACATAATTGTAAATGTTGGAATCACATCTGCAAAAGGAATAATTTCTTCCAAAAAACTAATAATACCTGCAATTTTACCTTTTTTACCCTTGTACATTTTAGTCATTAAGTAACCAGAAATTGGTGCCCAAACGAAATCTAAAGGAGTCATTGTAAAAAAACCAATTACATCTAACAAGATACTGAAGCCTAATTTTTTGTATTTCTTATTCATAATTTTATTTGTGAAATAGCATCCAAAATTTTGATCAAAAGAGATTGTTTTGTGTCAGAAAATTATAAGTTTGTTAAAAGTAGCGATTCAAAAATGAATTTTATAGACTTTACCAAAAAAATTAATACTCTAAAGAACCAGAAATTAGGAGGATTAAATGCGCAGTTTAAAATGGCACCAAAGCTTCGTTTAAAATACGATCAAGATAAAATAGCAGCTAGTAAGCCCAGAAAAGCTGGGGTTTTAGTCTTGTTTTATCCTAATATAAAAAACGAAACATGCTTCTTATTAACCAAAAGAGCCAGTTATAACGGTACACATTCAGCCCAAATAAGTTTTCCTGGCGGAAAAACCGAAAAATCGGATAAGAACTTGCAAGAAACAGCTTTAAGAG
This sequence comes from Flavobacteriaceae bacterium ASP10-09a, assembly GCA_000981625.1. Classification (GTDB taxonomy): domain Bacteria; phylum Bacteroidota; class Bacteroidia; order Flavobacteriales; family Flavobacteriaceae; genus Polaribacter. Next base: position 15,164 of record LAQA01000066.1, on the reverse strand, counting down.
AAACACTAGAAGAAGTGGGTGTACAACCTTTATCGGTCAAAATTATAAGAGAATTAACAACTGTTTACATACCACCGAGTAATTTTTTGGCAACTCCTTTTTTAGGTTTTGTTAATGAAAAACCAACTCTTATTTTAAATCATGAAGTTGAAAAAGAAATTGAAGTATTAGTGAGTGACTTATTGGATGATGCAAATATTAGCGCTGTTACTTTAGATACTTCTTACATGGAAAAAGCAGAAGTCCCTTGCTTTAAAATCAACAATCATGTGATATGGGGTGCAACAGGAATGATGCTTTCAGAAATTAAAGAACTCTTAAAATAGTCTGTTCTTAATTGTTTTTGTAGTTTTGTTTGTTAACTAAAAAACCAGTATAAATGCCTTTATTTAAAAGGAATCCATTTGGACATTATTTATTTATAAAAAAGTGGATTATTCGCTTTTTTGGAGTGATGTCTCATGGAAGATATCGTAATTTTAATAGCCTCCAAATTGAAGGATCACAAATATTAAGAGATTTACCAGATAAAAGAGTACTATTTATTTCTAACCATCAAACCTATTTTGCAGATGTTGCAGCGATGTTTCATGTTTTTAATGCCGCTTTAAAAGGTAGAGATGATACTCTTAAAAACATTGGATATATCTGGCAACCTAAATTAAATTTTTATTTTGTTGCCGCAGGAGAAACGATGAGATCTGGTTTGTTACCAAAAATATTTGCCTACGCAGGGTCTATATCTATTGATAGAACCTGGAGAAGTGCAGGTGAAAATGTAAATAGACAAGTAAAAAATTCTGATATTTCAAATATTGGAAAAGCGATAGATGATGGTTGGGTTGTTACATTTCCGCAAGGAACAACAACGCCGTTTAAACCAATTAGAAGAGGAACTGCACATATCATTAAAACTTATAAACCAATCGTCGTTCCTATTGTTATCGACGGTTTTAGACGTTCTTTTGATAAAAAAGGATTGCTGATTAAGAGAAAAAATGTTTTACAATCAATGGTGATAAAACAGCCCTTAGAAATTGATTATGAAAATGAAGATATTGCAGAGATTGTAACTAAGATTGAATACGCAATAGAGCAGCACCCATCCTTTTTAAAAGTTTTATCAGTAAAACAAATAGAAGATCTTAAAAAAGAAGAGGCAGCATTAAATAAAAAGAGAGAATTCTGGAGTTCTTAAGGGTAAAAGTATAAGATTAAAAAAGAGAGCTATTTATATAAAAATATGTTCCGTTTTAATGAATGTTTTTTCTGCAGATTTGCGAACGTTTTCTGGAGGTTTTTATAAACATATTTAAGACTTAAAAGAACAACAACCCAAGAATAAAAGAAGTATTCTTACTACAAGATAGCTATACCAAAGTAACATCTAAAAAAGTGTTTATTAGGTTTATCAATCTATAACTATACATAATATATTATGCTAGAGTAACAGGCGATATATAATACCTGTTATTAGTTACTCGCATTTTAAATCAATAATAAAATTAGTTAAAAAATAAAAATCATGAAAGTACTTGTAATTGGCGCAGGAAACATGGGATTAACCTATGCACAAGGAATGTCTAAATCTAAACTTCTTAAGAAAAAGAATATCATGGTTTTAGACAAGTCTGATGTAAAGCTTAAAGAACTTCATAAAATAGCACATTTTGATACTTTCGAAAAATTAGAAGATTGTGTTCCTAAAGCAGATATTATTTTTATTGCAGTCAAACCATATCACGCAGTTAGTGTTTTTGACGCTATTAAGCCTCTTGTTCAATCACAGCAAATTATTGTTTCGATAATGGCAGGTGTTACAATCGAATCTATTCAGCAGTTAACAGGTCTAGAAAAGATAGTTAGAGCTATGCCAAATTTACCAGCGCAAATAGGAAAAGGATTAACCTCCTTTGTGGTTTCTCCAGAAGTTTCTAGAATAGAAATGTTAACTATTGAAAGTTTATTAGATACTACAGGTAAATCAATTCAAGTTTCTAGTGAAAAATTAATAGATGCCTCCACAGGTATTTCAGGTAGTGGACCTGCATATGTTTTTTATTTTATGCAAAGTATGATGGAAGCTGCATTAAAAATGGGGTTTTCAAAAAAGGATTCTACCGTTTTAGTGAGTCAGACTTTTTTAGGTGCAATCGAGCTTTTTAACCAGTCTAATATATCACCCAATTCGTGGATGGAAAAAGTAGCCTCTAAAGGAGGTACTACAAGAGCTGCTCTAGATTCTATGGAAGATAATAATGTAAACGAATTAATAAAAGATGCGGCGTTTGCTGCATTTAATAGGGCAGTAGAGCTAGGGAAAGAACAGTAGGTTCCCGAAAAAAAAGCAATAACTTTTGTGCATATAATTTATTTCTATCAACTTATAATTGTTTTGTTAAACTTTACTCAATATCAACACTGTTTTAATTTAGGTTTAAAGGTCTAATTTTATTGTAGAAGCAATTGATATCTTTAGTTATCGAAGTCCCTTTTTTTATTTGATAAAGTCCATTAAGAAAAAATATCCTTTTTTAAAACAAAGAAACCCCACAAATTTGTGAGGTTTCTTTAAATAATAAATTTTTACTACAAGTAGTTTATCCTTTTACTTTATTTTTAAACTGGTCAAATTTATCAGTTTCTTTCTTTGGCCAGCTATTGTTAGACGTATCTACATCTGCAGTTTCTAAATCTGGATCAAGCGTAATATTCTTAATTTCTTTAATAGAAGCAAAAACTCTTTTTACAGTCGTGTCATCCTTCATCCAAATTTGAGCAGGAAAAGTTTGTCTTTCTTTAGAATCATCAGCATACGTTAATTCAACGATAATTGGCATTACCAAACCTCCTGGTTTCTCAAACTCAACTTCGTAAATATAAGTAGGAGTTTTAGAAGCGTCTTTTACATATTGGTTCATTACATCCATTTTAGCATCAACTTTCTTATCTGTAAAGTATACTAGATCTCCTAAACTCTCAAAATATGCTTTTGCTCTAGGGTTGGTTGCAATTATATTTGTAATTCTTTCATTTGGCTTATCTGTTAAATACAAAGGTTTTACTTGTTTAATACCCATATCAGTCACATCAGTCGTATAAAACCATCCTCTCCAAAACCAATCTAAATCCATACCAGAAGCATCTTCCATAGATCTAAAGAAGTCAGCAGGAGTAGGGTGTTTAAACATCCATCTTTTAGAATATGTTCTAAATGCATGGTCAAATAATTCTGGCCCCATAATAGTTGTACGCAACATATATAAACCAGCAGCTGGTTTTGAATACGCATTAGGACCAAATTGTTTTACGTAATCTCCTTGAGACATAATAGGAGAGATATTACTTTGGTCTCCACCCATATATCGTGTAATATTTTTTGCAGGATTGGCAGCAAATAATTCTGCATCATATGTTAGTTCAGCTAAAATCTCTACAAAAGAGTTTAAACCTTCATCCATCCAAGTCCATTGTCTTTCATCAGAATTCACAATCATTGGAAAAAAGTTATGTCCAACTTCATGTATAATTACACCAAGCATTCCTTTTTTAGTTCTATCAGAATACGTTCCATCAGCATTCGGGCGACCAAAGTTGAAACAAATCATTGGGTATTCCATTCCTTGTCTTTCTGAATGTACAGAGATAGCTTTTGGATATGGATAATCAAAAGTTAATTTAGAGTACTCAATAAGTGTATGTGCTACAGCTCTTGTAGAGTGCTCTTCCCATAAAGGATTTCCTTCTTTTGGATATAAAGAAACCGCCATAATCGTTTTACCATTTACATTGGTAGCCATTGCGTCCCATATATATTTTCTAGAAGTTGCAAAAGCAAAATCTCTAACTCTTTGCGCTTTAAATTTCCAAGTCTTAGTGTTTGTAGCACGACCTTTTTCCGCAGTTTCAGCTTCTTCTTGTGTTACAATCATTACAGGATTTTCAAAAGATTTTCTAGCTTTTTCCCAACGTTTACGCTGTGTCTTAGATAAAACATCTTTTTCATTTTGTAAAACACCAGTTGCATCTACAATATGATCTGCAGGTACTGTTAAGTTTACTTCATAATCACCGAATTCTAAAGCAAATTCACTTCTACCCCAGAATTGCATGTTTTGCCATCCTTCTACATTATTATATACTGCTAATCTTGGAAAAAACTGCGCAATTGTATAGTTGTTATTTCCATCTGCAAAGGCTTCTAGTCCAGAACGTCCACCATCTTTATTGATGTCATTTACTTTATAGTTCCATTTGATGCTAAATTTAAAAGATTTACCTGGAGCCAGTGCTTTTGGTAAATTAATACGCATCATGGTGTTGTTGATGAAATGAGATAATGGAATACCATTACTTTCTACTTTTTCAATGTTAAAACCAAAACCTTTAGGTTCTTTCATATAGGTGCTTTGAAATTTGCTTGGTGTAATAAATGCAGAAGCTCCACCAGAAGTAGTTAAAGGAGTTTTAGAATCGTCTGCTCTCATGTTTTGATCTAATTGAACCCATAAGTATTCTAAATTGTCTTTAGAATTGTTGTGGTAAGTAATTTTCTCATCACCATATATTTTATTGGTACTTTCTTCTAAGCGAATGTTCATTACATAATCAACCTTTTGTTGAGAGTACTGATGGCCAGGTGCACCAGAAGCTGTGTGTTGGTCATTAGGAGTCGCCAAAACATCTTTCATTTGTCTGAACTTGTTTTGATCTGTATGTCCTTGTTGAGTTTCTTTAGCTTCTTTCTTTTCTTGTGCAAAATTGTTAGCTACCGCAAAGAATAAAGAAAATACTAATAATAAGATTTTTTTCATTTGATTTTAATTTTTGGTTTGAATTGTGAATAATTTTCGAAATTAATAATAACACTTTACATACGTTAAAGAATATTTACGTTTTAACAAATTTTTATCATAAAAAAAAGGCAATATGGAACCATATTGCCTTTTTGCTAATTATTTTTTAAGATTTAGCCTTTAATTTCCTTTTTAAACATATCAAACTTATTGGCTTGTTGTTTAGGGAAGCTATTGTTTGACGTATCTACATCTGCTGTTTCTAAATCAGGATCTAAAACAATGCTTTGTATTTCTTTTGAGGAAGAAAATACTTTGGTGATTTCTGCATCATTATATCTCCATATTTGAGCAGGATATGTTTTTCTTTCTGTAGTTCCATCTTTATAGGTAAACTCAACAATAATAGGCATTACTAAACCACCTGGTTTGTTGTAGGTAATTTCATAGTGATAGGTACTGTGCTTATCAGTAAAGTTTAATCCTTCAGAAGTGTCTTCAGTAAACTCTATATCATCTTCTACTTCTTTAGAATAGAATTTTTTAACACCTTTAACACCAATGTCCGTAAAATCTGTTGTGTAAAACCATCCTCTCCAAAACCAATCTAAATCGATACCAGAGGCATCTTCCATTGTTCTAAAGAAATCTGCAGGAGTTGGGTGTTTAAACATCCATCTTTGAGAATACGTTCTAAACGCATGGTCAAATAATTCTTTACCCATAATGGTCTCTCGTAAAATCCATAAGGCAGTTGCTGGCTTGCCATAAGCATTGTTTCCAAATTCGTATACATTGTCTCCTTTAGACATAATTGGTGCAATTTTAGATTGATCTCCGCTCATATAGCCAACAATATTTTTTGGTAAACCTCTACCAATAGGGAAATCTTTGTCGTACTCTAGTTCTGCCAACATCTCTACATAAGAATTTAATCCTTCATCCATCCAAGTCCATTGTCTTTCATCAGAATTTACAATCATTGGAAAAAAGTTATGTCCAACTTCATGAACCGTTACATGAATCATTCTGTTTTTGGTTCTGTCAGAATACGTTCCATCTGCATTTGGTCTCCCTGGATTAAAACAAATTTGTGGGTATTCCATTCCCATTTGTCCATCAACAGAAATTGCTTTGTGATAAGGATACTCAAAAGTATATTTAGAGTACGTTTTTAAAGTTTGTGCAACTGCCCTTGTAGAATGGTCACCATATAATGGGTTTGCTTCTTTAGAGTATAAAGAATAAGCCATTACTGTTTTACCATTAATGTCTACAGCCATCGCATCCCAAATAAATTTTCTTGAAGTTGCAAAGGCATAATCACGCACATTCTTTGCAAAGAATTTCCACGTTTTTGTTTTCTTAGAATTTCCTTTTTCAATTTCTTCTGCTTCATCTTGCGTTCTAATTATAACAGGATTGTCAAAAGTGATTCTTGCTACTGCTAGTCTTTTTCTTTCTTTTCTAGAAAGTACTTCTTTCTCGTTTTTTAAAATTCCAGTTGCGCCTAACATATGATCATCTGGAGTTGTAATATTAACGGTGTAATCTCCAAATTCTAAAGCAAATTCGCTTCTTCCCCAAAATTGGTCATTTTGCCACCCTTCTACATTATCATACACACATAATCTTGGAAAAAATTGTGCAATTACATAATTTTTATTTCCATTTTCTTCAAAAAGCTCATAACCAGATCTACCTCCTTGAGTTCTATGATTATTGATATTATACCACCATTTAATTTTGAATATAAAGGTGTCTCCAGAAGCCAATGGTTTTGGTAAATTAATACGCATCATGGTTTGATTGATGGTATGCGATAATTTACTGCCATCTTTATTTGTAACGCTCATAATTTTAAAACCACCATCAAAAGCACTTTCTGGATAGGCTCTCTTAAATCTACTTTTGCTTAATTTTGATGGAACTTTAGTTGGTTGAATATCGGGTGTTTTAGAATCTGCAGCTCTCATGTTTTGATCTAATTGTAGCCACAAATACCCCAATTCGTCTCTAGAATTGTTATGGTATGTAATTGTTTCTGAACCTGTAATACTGCTTTTTTCATCGTCTAAAACAATGTCCATAACATAATCTACCTTTTGTTGTGTATAGCTTTTTCCTGGTGCACCAGAAGCTGTTCTCTCTAAACTTGGTGTAGGTAGCTCTTGTTTTAATTGTCTAAATTTATTTTGATTTGTATGCCCTTCTTTTGTTTTTTGTGCAAAAGAGTTTGCGACAAAAACAAGTGAGAAAAGTAGGAATCCAATTTTTTTCATAAGTATCTGTTTTAAGATGAATAGAGATTAATAATTAAATGTAGCTGAATTTTCTTTTTTAGTTAATAAGATGCTTTTGTGTTTTTCGCCAAGTTTACATTTGGTCATATTTTGTTGTTGGGGAAAATGTTTTGTAAGTATATTATTGGTAATTTCTAGTGTTTTTAATTGATCGATGTTTTCTATTTCTAGGTAGAAATAAATTAAATCGGCATCATATTCTTTTCCTAAATAGGTAAATTCTTTAGCAATATTATCTACCTTAAAATGTAGTTTTTCTTTTAAATATTTCTTAAAATAAACATCATTGTCTATTAACTCCTTTTTGGTTGTTAATTGTAAATCAATACGGTAATCCTTATTTAAAGCAGTTTCTATATCATCCATAAAAACATTGATGATAACTTGCACCGATTTTGACGCTGGTTTAAAAGTAACCTGAGTTAAGCTTAAATAATATTTATGTGCGGAAAAGGATAATAAAGGAATAATGAATAAAAGTAAAAAAGTTTTGTTTAATCTCATAAAAAGGTAAAAATCAATTATGACGCCAAATTAATCATTTTTTATGATTTTATGATAAGAGATGCTTTCTCTTCTCAAAACTTTAATAACTTCGAGGAGTTTGCCTTCTTTGTGTAATTCCTCAATACCTAGCGGATTGCAATATTCTAGAAAATGAAAGTATTTATCAATCGGAATTTTTAAAGAATCAAAAAAGAATTTTTCACCTAATTCTGAAAGTATTTTATATGGAAAAGCTTTTTTCTGAGCTAATTTTTTTCGCAAAGCCCACAAACGTTCCGAACCTTTAAAAGGTATAACTGCACCACTACCAACACCTGCAAATCTTGCTGTTGGATCTGTATTATTTAATGGAGGTTTTGCTCGAATGTTTTCATCAATCGTGAGATCTTTTTTAGAAAAATTAACATTCGTAAAATCCATAACATTTTTTAATAGAGAATCTTTTTTATTGGTAGGTACTGCTTTAGTATCGATTCCTAACCGTCCACTTAAATCATGTCTTTTAAGTTCAAACTCATCTAAAGTATAAATATTCGATGTTAAAATAATCTTAATATTTTTACGAGCAATAACATTTTTGGTAATCAATATTTTTTTTGAAAGATGTTGAACAGAAGATAGGATTAAAGTATCTCCTTCAGAAACAAAAATCCGAAACAAACCACTATCACTAGAAAAAGTTCCTTGTTTTGTATTTAGGTTGATGATATTTGCGTTCTTAACAATACTTATAGAATCTAAAACTTTTCCAGTAATGATTTTATTTTTTTCTTGCGAAATAGAGTTAAAAATACTGGCAAAAAAGATGTAAAAAAGTAGTATTTTTCTAATCATAAGTAATTTTTTAAATACAAGTTAAGCATTTTTAATCTAATTTTTATAAAACAATTCTAAACCTTTTTTTATGGACTATTCTTTAGAGACTATAATGCTATCTGAATTTACTTTTTGTGGAAATGTTCTGCTTTGATTCATTAAAATTTTTGTGAGTAAGATGTTTTCATTTTTTTTAAAATAAGAGAGAATATTTTTTTTAACACAATAATTTAAAAACGGATTTATATCCTCTTTTTTTATTCGTAAATCTGTAATAAAAAAATCATCTGTAAAATGTTTTCTAATGCTAGAAAGTACACTGTCTTCTTGGGTAATTTTATTTAGTTCTTTTCGGCGTTTGTTAGTTCCGTTTAAAGAATAAATTAAATTATCAAGACTAACATTAGCGCCAGATCTAAATTTTACAACAGAATAGTCTTTTTTAACACTTGTATTTGCATAAGGTAAATTTAATGTTTTTGCATTTACAATGGTTGGACGAACCATTTGTGGGTCTACATAAAAAATGCTTCTTGGTTTTTCTAAAGTAAACTCATCTAGGGCATATGTGTTTTCTTTAAGTTGGAGTTCTAGACTATTTTTAGTGAAATTTTCTTTGGTTATAATAAGTTGTTTGCCTTTAAAATTAAGATGGGTAAACTGTAATACATCACCAATAATCACTAAAATTTTAAACGAACCCTTATCATTTGTAATGGTTCCTTGATTTGTGTTTATATTTAAGATATGCACATCAGATATTACCGTTTTATCAAATAATATTTTTCCGTTAATTCCTTTTCTTTTTTCTTGACCATAGGATAAAATAGCAAAAAACAAAAAGATAAGTACTAATTTATTTTTCATACCAACAAAGAAAAGCGAAGGTATTCTTAAAACTATATTAACACAATTATAAAATTTTGTTAAACAAAAAAATCACCATAAATTTTATGATGATTTTAAGAGAATAGTACTGTAAATTTTATTTTTCTAAAACGATATTTAAGGTCGCTTTAGTAGAGATAGATTCATCATTATAGGTCTCTGTTTCATCAATTTCTGATTTTAGTTTTATCGAAGTAGCAGAAAACTCTTCAACAGAAAATCTTGCATCAATTCCGTCTTCTGTTATGGTAAGAACATTGTTGTCTAAGGACCAATTGGATATCTCTGGATCGTTTAGAATAACTTCTTCTTCTTCTATTTCATCTTGACCTAAAAAAGAAATGGTATTTACAAGTGTATAACGCCCCTCTAACATTACTTCATTTGGGTTTTCCGTAAAAGAAAAAATTACATCAATATCTTCTGCATAACTAGCATATGTTGCCGTTATAGTTTGCCCGTCACTAATAACTGTTAAGGTACCATCTTCAATGGTTTGTGAGGCAAGGTTCCAGTTACCAATTAAGTCTGCAGATGTAAGTAATACTGAGTTTGGACTATCATTACTTTCGCATCCTGTTAAAAGCAGGATCGCTGTAATCATTAGTAAAATTTTAATTTTCATAATTTTTTCAATTTTTTATAAAATTAATCAAAAAATAATAAATAAAAAAATTATTTTTGAAATATGAAAAAATTAATTATAGCAAGTACATCAACCATTCATGGTAGTGGGTATTTAGATTATTTATTACCAACATTAGCTGTTTCTTTTGCAAATGTAAAAACCATCCTTTTTATTCCTTACGCTAGACCAGGTGGAATTTCTTATAATGAATATACTAAAATTGCTGAAAAAGCATTTGCAAAAATAAATATTGCTGTAAAAGGACTTCATGAATTTAACAATACAAAGGAAGCCATACAAAATGCAGAAGCTATTTTTACAGGGGGTGGAAATACTTTTGAACTTGTAAATCAATTGTATAAAAACGATGTGATTTTGACTCTAAAACAAGTTTTAGAAAATGGAACCCCTTATCTAGGTACCAGTGCAGGAAGTAATATTTGTGGTGTTAATATGAAGAATACTAATGATATGCCAATCGTCTATCCATCAAGTTTTACAACTTTAGGAATTATTCCTTTTAACATAAATGCACATTATTTAGATCCTTTAGAGGGGTCTACTCATATGGGAGAAACTAGAGAAACGAGAATAAAAGAGTTTCATGTTTTTAATGAAGTCCCAGTTTTAGGTCTACGAGAAGGAAGTTGGCTTCAGGTTTTAGGAGATGTTATTTCTTTAGAAGGAATCCATACCGCAAGACTGTTTAAACAAAATAAACAGCCTGTAGAATTAGAAAGTGGAGTAGAAGTAGTTATATAGTTAAAGCGTTATCATTTTTGATAAAAACTAAAAACTACTAATACGTTACATAATCAACTATTTCCAAACCATACCCAATCATACCAACTCTTTTGGTTTGTTTTGTATTGGTTACTAGTTTTAATTTGCTAATATTTAAATCGTGTAAAATTTGAGCACCAATTCCAAAATCTCTCTGATCCATTGCAATTGCAGGTGCTTTTAATTCTCCTCTTTTCTGATTTTCTTTTAAAATAGACAACCTGTTTAATAAATTTTTTGATTGATTTTGTTGGTTGATAAATAAGATTGCGCCTTTACCTTCTTCATTTATTACCTGAAACATTTGGTCTAATTTCTTATCGAGATTATTCGTCAAAGTACCCAAAATATCATTGTTTATTAAGGTGGAATTTATTCTTGTTAAAACCCCTTCTTCATTTGTCCAAGAACCTTTTGTTAATGCGATGTGTAATTGATTGTTTGTGGTTTGTTGATATGCTCTTAATCTAAATTTTCCAAAACGAGTTTCTAGCTCAAAATCTTCTTTCTTTTCAATCAAGGAATCATGTTCCATTCTGTAAGCAACCAAATCTTCAATAGAAACAATTTTAATATCAAACTTTTTTGCAACGACTAAAAGTTCAGGCAAACGTGCCATAGATCCGTCTTCATTCATGATTTCTACAATAACTCCTGCAGGTTTTAAGCCTGCTAAACGTGCAAAATCGATTGCAGCTTCTGTGTGCCCAGTTCTACGTAAAACACCACCTTCTTTGGCTCTTAAAGGAAAAATATGACCTGGTCTTGCCAAATCAAAAGGTTTTGTTTCAGAATCAATTAACGCATTAATCGTTAATGCTCTGTCTGAAGCAGAAATACCAGTTGTAACTCCTTTTCCACGTAAATCTACAGAAACAGTAAAACCAGTTTCCATAGGGTCTGTGTTGTTATTAACCATCATTCCTAAGTCTAACTCTTTGCAACGTTTTTCTGTTAATGGTGCGCAAATTAATCCACGACCATGTGTTGCCATAAAATTCACCATTTCTGGAGTTACTTTTTCAGCAGCAGCTAAAAAATCACCCTCATTCTCTCTATTTTCATCATCAACAACAATGATAATTTTACCATTTCTGATATCGTTAATTGCTGCTTCTATTGTATTTAATTGCGTGTTTTTCGGTGAAGTTTTTGTTGTCATGTTGTTTTACCTTTTTTTGGTACTATTTTTTTGAAAAAATTGGTAATAGATTGTAAGAAAGAATCTAAGTTAAATATTCCTTTGTCTTTAGTAGCTCTTCTTGTTAATAATATTGCAACAGGAATCATTATGATTGCAGAAATCCATGAGCCTAAAAATGCTGATATTGTGCTTTCTTCTGCAAGGTTTTTCCCAAATGTATTTGCGAAAAAGTAGATAACATAAACTACGATTGCTAATATCATTGGCATTCCAAAACCTCCTTTTCTAATGATGGAACCTAATGGAGCACCTATAAAAAATAAGATTACACAAGATAGCGAAAATGCAAGTCTGTTGTAATATTCAGTATCATAAAAGTTTAGCATTTTTCTTCTCCATTTAATGGATGTCGTATTATTTTTTAAAGTACTTACTACTCGGCTTGTTTTTGCAATTGCAGAATTTAAAATTGTCATTTTTTCTTTCAAATCAAAGTTTAGAAGTGTAATACTATCTAAATTTTTCTTTTTTAATGAATCTGGATATTGATATAATTTTTCTGCTTGTGTACTTATAAAAATATTTTTTGCTCTTAAATCTAACGTTTCGTAATAAGTTTCTTTTAATTTAGGAATGGTGTCTTTTATTTCCTTTAAACTATACATCATAGGGTACCCTTTGTTGCTTAAAGAATCTAGTTTTCCTTCATCAAAACTATTCCCAATATCAATATTAAACTCATATTCTTTAAAAGAAGCACTAGATGCTGCCATTTTTTTTCTTTTAGCAGTTGTTCTTGCATTTTTTACATGTTCTTCATAATAATTACCATCATATAGTATAAAGGTCATATATCTGCTTCCTTCTTCAGTAACAATTTTCCCTCTATCTGCAGTAATTACTTTTTGATTTCCTCTGTTGCCACTTAAATCATAGATTAAAACATTCTTTAAGAGGTTTTCTTCTTCCCCGTATTTTTCATCAAATTTTATTTGATAACCAGGTAAATCGGCATTAAAGCTTCCAGGGACTAATGCCATAGCTGGTTTTTTTTTCTTAATATTATTTTTTAAATTTATTTGTTTATAAATAGCATAAGGATACACATTGTTTAAAAATAAAAAGTTAACTCCGCTTAATAGAATCGCTAAAATTCCAATAGGTCTTACCAAACGTTGCAAAGAAATACCTGCAGATTTAGCAGCAGCAAATTCGTAGTTTTCACCTAAATCTCCCAAAGCCATAATAGATGATAATAACACACCAATTGGCAATGCTTGCGGAATGATCATTAAAGTTGTGTAGTAAAGAAATTTTAAGATAAATATGAGGCTAATACCTTTACCAGCAATATTTTCAAATGCTTGCCATAAAGCCTGCATAACTAGTACAAAAAGTACAATTACAAAGGTGGCTATAAAAGGTTTAAAAAAACTTTTTAAGAGGTATTTATCTAAAATTTTCATAAAAAGCAAAAGTAGCATCTTAAATATTAAGATGCTACTAATTTTCTGTTAATTGAAAGAATTAATCAATCGTATAATTTTGACTTAAATATTTTTGTTGATCAAACTTAAAAAAATTTTCTGATAATGTCTGATTACTCTTAAATTTGGTGATTGTAAATGTTGTTTTAGAACCGTTAGCTCCTGTTTGTATTAACTTGTAGATATGCGTTGTTTTTGCATCGATACCTAATTCTACTTTAACAATATCAGAATCACTATCAATAGGGTTTAAGGTTACAAACTGAATTTTTCGTCCATTGATGTTTTGTAGTGTACCCATTTCAAAATTATACCCTTCTTTGTAAAAAGTTAATAATTTTGATGGGTAAATAAAACCATTATCACTATCTAAATCACTTTTAGTAATTGAAATTTCTTTTTCCTCATTGTTAATTACATACAACTTAGCACCATCATAAATAAACTTGTTTCCTAAATAATTTAAGCTGTATTTTTCTTTTTGTAAATTAATTTCACCCCTTATTGGTGGTTCATCACCTTCTTTAATCCCAGCATCTTCGTTACTTAAAGTTTGACTAAAATCCAAATACATGTTTTCGTAAGCACCCATTTTGGTAGAAACTTCATCTAATAAAGATTTTGCTTCTTCTGAGTTCTGAGAAAAAGTAATGGATGTAATACATAAACTTAAAAATAAGATTGTTATTTTTTTCATTTCTATTGATTCTTTTCGTTTTCTAATAATTGTTCTAATGCCATAAAATCTGATACTAAAACTTGTCTTGCTTTGCTTCCTTCAAAACCACCTACAATACCTGCAGCTTCTAATTGGTCTATTAATCTTCCGGCTCTGTTATACCCTAATTTTAACTTTCTTTGTAACAAAGAAGCAGAACCTTGTTGTGCGATTACTATAATTTCTGCGGCCTCTTTAAATAGTTTATCTCTATCTGAAATATTAATATCAATACTTGTGCCACTTTCGTCGTCTATATATTCTGGTAATAAATAAGCTTCAGGATATGCTTTTTGAGAACCAATATAATCTGTTATTTTTTCTACTTCAGGTGTATCGACAAAAGCACATTGTATTCTTTTAATTTCATTACCTGCGGTGTATAATAAATCTCCACGTCCAATTAATTGATCTGCTCCACTAGCATCTAAAATGGTTCTAGAATCTATTTTAGAAGTAACTCTAAATGCAATTCTTGCAGGAAAATTTGCTTTAATAATACCCGTAATAACGTTTACAGATGGTCTTTGTGTTGCTACGATTAAGTGAATACCAATAGCTCTAGCCAATTGCGCCAAACGTGCAATAGGCGTTTCAACTTCTTTACCAGCAGTCATAATTAAATCGGCAAATTCATCAATAACTAAAACGATGTAAGGTAAAAATCGATGTCCATCATTAGGGTTTAATTTACGTTTCTTAAACTTAACATTATATTCTTTTATATTTCTAACCATTGCTCCTTTTAGCAAGTCATAACGGTTATCCATTTCAATACATAATGAATTTAAAGTATGAACAACTTTGGTTGTATCTGTAATGATAGCTTCTTCTACATCTGGTAATTTCGCTAAATAATGACGCTCAATTTTATTAAATAAAGTAAGTTCTACCTTCTTTGGATCTACTAAAATAAACTTTACTTCTGCAGGATGTTTCTTATATAAAAGTGATGTTAAAACGGCATTTAAACCTACCGATTTTCCCTGACCTGTTGCACCTGCCATTAATAAGTGGGGCATTGTTGCTAAATCAACCACAAAAGTTTCGTTAGAAATTGTTTTTCCTAAAGCGATCGGTAACTCCATTTGTGA
>LAQA01000016.1:554-14020 GCA_000981625.1 Flavobacteriaceae bacterium ASP10-09a | reverse complement strand
TTTAAGATTTAATTTAATATCAAAAGCAAGTATCTAATTTGATTTGTTTTTAAACTTTAAAAATATAACTTCGCTAGATTCTTTAATAAAAATTAATGTTTACAATTATTAAAACAGAAAACTATAAAAAAAGGTTGTTCTGTTATTTTATAAAACTTCTTTCATATAAAAATTAACCATATGAATATAGAACAAATTCGATCTCTATTTCCAATCACAAAAGAAGCTGTTTATCTTAATAACGCTTCACAATCTCCTCTTAATTTATTGGTTAACAATAAACTTCAGGCTCATTTAAAAACAGAGTTAATTCCAATTGGCAAAAAAGGGTTTAATCGTGATGAAATACGTATTCCACTATCAAAAATTTTAGGGGGTTTACCAGAAGAATATGCTTTGACAACTAGTACTGGTATCGGTATAGGAATTGTAGCACAGGGTTTAAAATTCAAAAAAGGAGACAATATTATAATTCCTGAATGCGAACATTGGAATAATAGTTATCCTTGGTTACAACTTAAAAAGAAAGGTGTTGAAATTAGATTTGCAAAAATTAATACCGACCATAGTTTTGAACCCGAAGCAATAAAGAACCTTATTGATGGCAACACACGGGTTGTTGCAATTGCTGCCGTAAGGTTTAATAGTGGTTTCAGACCAAATTTGTCTACAATTGGAAAAATTGCTCATGAAAATGGTGCACTATTTTTAGTTGATGCTGCTCAGGCTGCTGGTATGATTCCTATTGATGTAGAAAAAGACCAGATTGACGTAATGTCGGGTTGTGGATTTAAGTGGCTACTTGGAATGCATGGAACAGGATTCTTATATGTTAGCAAAAGGGTTGTAAAAAGTATTAACCCTGTATTGCCTGGAATGTTTGCAGCAGATAGAATTTATGATCAACTTTCTTTTTATAATGATTCAAGAAAATTTGAAACAGGTACAATTGCATACTCTTTATTTACTGCTTGGTCTGCAGGACTAGAATTACTACTTAAAATTGGAATTGAAAAAATTTACCAAAAAGCTTTAGAAAACACAGATCTTATTATTAATGGGCTTCAAGAAAAAAAATATCAAATTATAACACCAATAAAAAAAAGAGATGAGAGAACAGCTATTATCCATTTTAATACAGGTTCGTTAGAAAACACGGTAATATTATACAAAAAGCTTGTTAAAAAAAATGTTCTTGTTACTTTACAAGGTGAAAACATAAGAGTTAGTCCTAACTTTTTTACGACAAAAGAAGAAATTAAAATATTCTTAAATTTGGTTTAAGTTTTATTTATCTCATATAATTAAACAATTGTTAAAGTGTACATATCCTTTTCATTTCTGAGCTTTAAAACGTAGCTTAGCTAAATACTGAATTTTAAATCTTTAAGAAGACCTTATATCAGTATTAAGCTATACCCCCTAAGCAAAAAAAAATGAAATTGAAGAAAAAACCTACCTATCAGGATTTAGAAAACCAGATTAATCAATTAAAGTTAAAAAACAAACTAAAACAAAGCGGAAATCTTTTTAATAAGCTGCTGAAAGCTTCTGAAGACATGATTACCATAAATGAGCCTAATGGTAAGTTTCTTTATTATAATGGCCCAGAAAGCTATGCTATAAATCCTGAAGATATCGTTGGTAAAATGCCCAATGATCTATTTAATGAAGATGTTTCTAATAAACTTATGCTAGCGTTTAAAGAAGTAAAGAAAACAGGTGAAAGTCAAACGGTAGAAGTACTTTTAGATTGGCTAGGAGAAAAAAGATGGTTTTTAGAATACATCTACCCTGTTAAAAATGCTGATGGTGAGGTGGTAGAGATGGTTAAAGTTTGTAGGGATATACATAAACGTAAAATTGCTGAACAAGAAGTAGAAAATCAAAATAAAGCATTACTTGAAAGCGCCAAATCACATAGAGAGGTATTAAAAGCAAGTAGTGACCTTATATCTGTTGTTGATAAAAACGGAAAGATATTATTCGTAAATCATGCCTCAAAAAAAATCTACGGATTGTCACCAAAAAAATGTTTAGGCAGGTCAATTTTTGATTTTACACACCCCGAAGATAAAGAAGATACGAAAACTAAATTTGTAGAATGGGAAAATTCAGAAAAAAACCATTTTCATTTTGAAAACAGACAAATAAATATTTCTGGAAAAATACTAGAAACAGAATGGCATATAAATGTTGAGCGAGTAGGAAAAGAAATCATTAAAATAACTTCAATAATTCGAGATATTACAAAACAAAATATCATTTACCGAAAATTGAGAAAAGCGAACAAAGAACGCGAACAGTTTTTTAATTTCTTTGAACTTTCTCCTGATGTTATGGTAATTGCTAACCAAAATGGAGTATTCCGATCAGTTAATCCAGCAACTACTAAGTTACTTGGATATTCAGAAGAAGTTCTTACATCAAAACCTTTTATAGATTTTGTACATCCTGATGACAAACAAATTACACTTAACGAATTTGAAAAGGGAATTAAAGAAGGTAAAACTTCAATTAATTTTGAAAATCGTTATTTATGTGAAAATAACGAATATTTATTCTTATCCTGGAGAGCTTACTTCAATAAAAAAGAGGGAGTTACTTATGCCACTGCTGTTGATATTACAAATGAGAAGCTTATTGAACTAGAATTAATCAAATCAAAAGAACATGCTGAAGAAAGCGAGGAAAGATTTCGCACTTTAATGCTAAACATGGAGACTGGAATTATTGTTCATGCACCAGATACTTCTATTTTACTAAGTAATATTAGGGCAACTGAAATACTAGGACTAAGCTATGAGCAACTTAAAGGAAAAAAAGCTATCGACCCTGATTGGAAATTTGTAAAATCCGATAAAACCCCACTACCTTTTAAAGAATATCCAGTTAATTTGATTTTAAACAGCAAAAAACCACTAAAAGATCATGTTTTAGGGATTTTTCAAACTGATAAAACGGATATTATTTGGGTAACAGTTAATGGCTACCCAGTACTTAACAATACTGGTGAAATAATTGAAGTAGTAATCAGTTTTATAAATATCACCGAAAAAAAACTTATTGAAGAAGAAAAAATATCAGCTATATTAAAATTAGAAAGCAGTGATAAAAGATTAAATCAAACCCAAAGATTAGCGCAAGTTGGAAGTTGGTTTATTGATCTTCCAAGTCAAAAGGTAGAATGGTCGGATGAAGCTTATAAAATTTGGGGTTTCGATTCTAATAATGGCACTCCTGATTATGATTCCATCATTAAAATGGTTCATACCGATGACTTAGAATTATTTAATAGTTCTTATGAGAAAGCTGTTAATCTATGTACTGCATACGATATTGAATTTCGAATTCACCTTTCTAATGACGAGCAAAAAACAGTAAGAGCCATTTGTCAACCTATATTGGGAGAGAATGGTAAAGTGGTAAGTATAACTGGTGCTAATCAAGACATTACCTCTCAAAAAACATTTGAAAAGGCTCAAATAAAGCATCAAAGAATCAAAGCGATTGGAGAAATGTCTTCTTCTATCGCACATGATTTTAATAATTCGCTACAACAAATGATGGGGAATCTAGAAGTTATCAAACTTCAAAATGATTATCCAGAGAATACTCTTGAACGTTTAAATTGCATTGGTTCTATTATAGGTGATGTAGCTGATAGAGTCAGTGCATTACAAAAATTTGGTGATACGGAACATGATGACAAAGACACCAAGCTTATTGATTTTAATACGTTGATAGAAGAGAGTTTATTGCAGTCACGCCCACTTTGGAAAGACGACATGGAAAAGAAAGGATTAAAAATAAATGTTATAACCGATTTAAAAGATATTCCAAAAATTACTGGTAATAATGGCGAATTAAAATCTGCTGTTTATAATTTAATTAAGAATAGCGTTGAAGCAATGCCAGAAGGAGGAGATATTATTATTAAAACAGGTGAAAAAGATGAAGGAATATTCGCAACTTTTACTGACACAGGTATCGGCATGAATGAGGAGACTAAAAGAAAAGTATTTGAACCGTTTTTTTCTACAAAAGGATTCAAATTAGGAAGAGGTTTAGGAATGAGTGGTGTTTTTAATATTATAAAGAAATCCATCGGTAATATTGCTGTTAAATCTGCTGGATTATCTAAAGGATCTACCTTTGAAATTGTTTTTCCAGTAGGTAAACAAGAGAATATTAAAGTAATTGATGAAAGTAAAGGCAAAAATAAAGAGAAATTTAATGTCTTATGGGTAGACGATGACATCTCTATAACAGAAGATGTCTCTGAGTTGTTAGAATTAATGGGACATAAGTGTACGATCGCAAATAGTGGAAAAAGTGCCTTAGAATATCTTAATAAAAATACATGTGATATAGTATTTACAGATATTGGTATGTCTGGAATGAATGGATGGGAGTTAATCGCTGCTATTCGAGATAATTTTGGAAATAAAATAAAAATTATAACGGTGTCTGGATGGAATATTGATGAGAAAGCCAAAGAGGAACATACGATTGATTTTGTTTTGCAAAAACCTTTTACAATTGATAGGCTTGAAAAATTATTTCTAGAACTATAAAATAAGAGACCATAAGAGTGTTTATACTTACTATTATAAACTCTTACAAATCTTCCAATTAGACTTACTAATTGAAAGATTTGCATCTTAGCTAAATAGACATTAGGTGTTTTCTAAGATTACTTTAGAACTTTTAAAGGATGATAAATTTTAACGGCATTTTTTAAAACTTCTTCCTTATTTAAAGTCATTTTTTTAAGTTTTTGATTGGTATAATCTTCCATTTGAGAAGTGGAATGTTTAGCACCAATGTTAGCATTTGAACCATAAGAATTTATGGTCTCTACCTCTACTCCATTTTTACCAAAACGCACTAATTCTATGTAAGATTCTCCTGCAAACGATCTATAACTTCCATCTTCTTGTTTTCTAGAATACATAGCTGCTAGAACATCTGGAGCACCTCCAATAGGTAAATTTACATTACCTCTTGTATGTCTTTGAACTTTTCCTAATTGCACTTCTAAAGCTCCATAATTGGCTAATAACTCTTCTTTTGCCTTCGTAATTCCATAAATACAATCTTCTAAAGTTATGGTTCCATTTCTTATAATCCTGTTTTCTTTTTTTCGTTTTTCATCTAAATGCTTATAAGACAATATAAACAAAGCAGCTGAGGTGTTTGTTTTATCAGATTTTCTATTCCATTTTTTTAATAATAAAATAGCGTCTGCAATTTCTGGATATGTTTTTTCATCTAGATGCATCATCATTTCTAAATTAACAGCTTTTGGAGTCATCATTTTAGTAGGATATTGATTGTCATACTTTATACGTTTAAAATCATCATAAGAAATAGAATCATATTGACTCATCAACTCTAAAAAACGATTGCTTCTATTATTTTCTAGCCCTACACTTTGATACCCCATTATCTTATTTAAAGCTGTTTCTTTAGGGTTATTAATAAGATCTGTAGATGAAAATGGTGTGTTATTCGTATTAAAAACCCATCCACTTGTGGGGTTTAAAACTTGAGGCAAGCTATCTAAAGGAATAATATCATCATTCCATAAAGTTGCTGATGTATTTCCAACCACAACCTTACTCCAATCATAATTTGGATTTCTATTTGGAAATCTCCCATTACTTAAGTAATAAATATTATCTTCTTTATCTGCGTAAACAATATTTAAAGAAGCCAAACCCCTAATTTCTAAAGCTTTTTTAAACTCATTAAAATTTTTGGCTTTGTTCATTCTATACCATTGCTCTGCCATCTTTATGGTTTTGCCTACCATAAATCTCCAAGCAAAAACACCCTCATCAGTTTTAAATGTTGGACCATATTTACTTTTATAAATTGTTCTATTAATTGGAATTTTAAAAATGCCTGCAACTTTTAACCTTGAAGTATATTTCTTTTCTTTAAGCTCTAACCATTGATCATCAAACTTATAAAAATTTTCTTTTGTTGGATGCATTTCTAATTCATACACATCAGAAAAATCTGCATGATTAACAGTATGTGCCCAACCTAAATTTTCATTTACACCGTGAAAAATACAAATTCCACCAGCAAAAGTTCCTCCTAATATATTAAGTCCTTCCTCAGAAATTAGATGTGCTTCATACCACGAATACCAACCTTCTAAAGGCTGATGAGCATTAATTGCTAAATAGGTTTTATTATCTGTAGTTTTATTTTTAGAAATAGCAAAAGCGTTCGAACCTTTGGGAACGTCAGAATTTAAATATTTAATAATTGAGCCATCTAAAATTTTCACTAAATCTTTTCCAGCATGAGAAATTTCAAGGTTTCCTAATAAATATCCTGTAATAATATCAGAACCTTTTATTGGAAAAAGTTTATCTAATAAAACTTTGTCGGGATTTAGTTTTGCAAATGCATTAACACCATCAACAAAACTTTCTAAATAAATTTTAAAATCTCCA
This sequence comes from Flavobacteriaceae bacterium ASP10-09a, assembly GCA_000981625.1. Taxonomy (GTDB): domain Bacteria; phylum Bacteroidota; class Bacteroidia; order Flavobacteriales; family Flavobacteriaceae; genus Polaribacter. Next base: position 7,547 of record LAQA01000016.1, on the reverse strand, counting down.
GAGACATCGGTGTTATATTTGGTTTCTGCAATTTCTTTTAAGCCCATAAACTTAATTCCAAAATCGGCGACCAAACCATCTTTTCCTTTGATTTCCCCAAGTAAACCTTTACAAGCAGCCATTAGTTCTTGCATTGTTATAAAATCGTCTTCACATTGAACCCAGGCTAAACCATAAGCAACTTCTGCATCTGTTTTTGCAATAATATGCGGAACTCCATAGACATCTCTTGCTATTTTTATATTGGATAATTCTTCAAAAAGAGGTTTTTTAACAGCACAAGAAATCATTAATAATAAAAGACAAAATAATATAATTTTACGCATAAAAAATTGATTTTACGTAAAGGTACTAAATCCTATGTTTTCTGTTTTCTGTTTTGTTTAAGAAAATGCAACTATAATTTAAACCTTATTGCACAAAACACAACTAAAGAAGTGTAAATAAAATACTCCTGTTTTATTTAAAAAGAAACCTAATTAAAATTTTTATTTCAAAAGTTTAATATAGAGACAATTTCAACTTTTACTTTTTTTCCTTTAGTAACTAATCGTCTTATTATAAAATTAATTAAGGGACGAAAAAAAAAAATCTTCAACAAAAACAATTTTTCTTTTTTTTAATCGTAATATGGGGTTAAATATTTTATAATAAAGACAACGCCAGTTCTAAATTATAAAAAATGGACACCCCAGAGATATTAAAAAGTAATATGAACATTCAAGAAATATTAACAAGTAATATTGTTGATTCAACTTCACTTAAAGAATACTTTGCAACTGATAAGGGTTTCCTTATTCAACTTATTGGAGTATATATTTCAGATACAACCCCAAGAATAGCTACTTTAGAAGAAAGTATTACTACTGTTAATTATGAGTCTGTGAGAAATATCTGTCATTTTCTAAAATCATCTTTTGGTTTAATGGGTGTAAAATGCTTAGATGAAATTACAGAACTTGAGGAACAAGCAAGAAGTAAAGTAAGTGAAGAAATTATAAAAGAGAAATTAAATTTTGTAATACCAATTTGTAAAGAAAGTATTGTTGAATATAAATTAATCTTAGACAGGCTAAAAACTCTTTAATTTTGTAATTTTACCGCATGGTTAAAGATATTCAACTTCGAGTAAATTTAGTAGAAGAACGCAAAGAAAACATTCTTTTACACAAAGCTTCAAAACAACTTAAAGTCCATACTTCTGAGATTTCTGCTATAAAAATCTTAAGAAAGTCTATTGATGCTCGTAAAAAAGATATCATCTTTAACTATAAAGTTGCTGTTTATATTAGCGAACAAGTTCCTGAAAAGTCTGACTATATTTTTGATTATAAAGATGTTTCTAATGCAAAAGAAATTCATATTATCGGCTTTGGTCCTGCAGGAATGTATGCAGCTTTGCGTTGCATCGAATTGGGTTACAAACCCATAGTTTTAGAACGAGGAAAAAATGTTCAAGATCGAAGAAGAGATATAAAAGCTATCAATCAAGATCATATCGTAAATGAAAACTCTAATTATTGTTTTGGTGAAGGCGGAGCAGGCACCTATTCTGACGGTAAACTTTATACTAGAAGTTTAAAACGTGGTGATGTTAGACGTATTTTTGAAAATCTTGTTTTTCATGGAGCTACAGAGCAAATTTTAGTAGATGCTCATCCACACATTGGTACGAATAAATTACCTAAAATTATTCAAAATATTCGTGAGAATATTTTGAAATTCGGAGGAGAAATTCATTTTGAAACTAAAGTTACAGACTTCATCCTTAAAAATAAAAAACTACAGGCTATTCATCTTCAAGATGGAAAAGAAATGGCTGTAAATTCAGTTATTTTAGCCACTGGACATTCTGCTAGAGATGTTTATGAATTGTTAGACAAAAAAGAGATTGCACTAAAGGCAAAGTCTTTTGCAATGGGTGTTCGGGTTGAACATCCCCAAGAAATAATAGATCAAATTCAATACCACTGTTCTGGTGAAAGAGACGAATTGCTTCCTGCTGCTGCTTATAGTTTGGTAAATCAAGTAAATAATAGAGGTGTATATTCTTTTTGTATGTGTCCCGGAGGTTTTATTGTACCTGCAGCTACTGCAAGCGGTGAAGTTGTTGTAAACGGAATGTCTCCTTCAAGAAGGAATAATAAGTTTGCAAACTCAGGAATTGTTGTAGAATTAGATATCGATAAAGATTTCAAAAAATACGAGAAGTTTGGTGCTTTAAAAGGATTAGAATTTCAGAAAGATTTAGAAAAGATTGCATATTTAGCTGGAGGAAGAACACAAACTGCACCAGCTCAAAGATTGGTAGATTTTGTTGATGGAAAATTATCTACAGAATTAAATGAATGCTCTTATCAACCAGGATTAAAATCTGCTCCTCTACATTCTTTATTACCAAAAATTATCGGAGGAAGATTGCGCAAAGGTTTTGCTGCATTTGGACAAAAGATGCATGGCTATTATACTAATGAAGCAAATATTATTGGCGTAGAATCTAGAACTTCCTCACCTATAAATATTCCTAGAAAAGAAAATTTAGAACATACAGAAATAGAAGGTTTATTTCCTTGTGGAGAAGGTGGTGGTTATGCGGGAGGAATCGTTTCTGCTGCGATGGATGGTGAACGCTGTGCAGAAGCTGTAATCGCAAAAATGTAACCTTTTTACCGAATTAAAAATCCATACTTATTTCAGTTTTAAATCCACGCTACATCAGCGTTCATGTATCTTTACTAACAAGTTGACTACCTTTGATGTAAGACCAAAAAATGTTTATATTAACCTATTGTCACCTTCAATCTAAAATAGAAATTAACAATTATCATTTTTTTAAAAGACACCTAATAATGTCAAAAAAAACAAAAGAAGAATCAGAATTACAGGGTATTACCAATTTGATTGTGGATGCTACTATTGGCGTAACAAACCTGGTTGAGGCAATGCACAAACAAGTTGTTCAACCTTCTTTTTTGCCTTCAACTACGATTCAAAAACTGATTACGAGTATTGCAAGTATCACTTACAAAAACATTAGATGGAGCAGCTTATTCATAGGCAGTGGTATTTCTAAAATACTAAAAAAATTAACTCCTGCTATTGGTGAAATAAAAGATTCTTATAAGAAAGAGGTAATTATTTCTATCCTAAATGGTGTAATTGGTGATTATTTGGAAGAAAAAGAAAATCCTTTAAAAATTACAATGCAATTTCGATATCAATCAAAGGCCATAGCAATTGATCGTAAAAGTATAAAAGCAGCTTATCCAAATATTAATGGTAAAATTCTATTGATGGTCCATGGCTCATGCATGAATGATCTTCAATGGATGCGTAAAGATCATAATCATGGAAAAATATTAGCAGCAGAATTAAACAAAACACCTATTTACTTAAATTATAATAGTGGTTTGCATATTTCTAGTAATGGTCAAAAATTAAATGACTCACTCGAAGAGCTTATAAAACATTGGCCTGTACCTATTGAAGAATTAACTATTATTGCCCACAGTATGGGTGGTTTAGTGACTAGAAGTGCGCTATATTATGGAGAACAAAATAAAAAAGACTGGACGAATTATCTAAAAAAGGTCGTTTTTTTAGGAACACCCCACCATGGTTCATATATAGAGAGAACAGGAAGTTATTTAGATCTTATTCTTGAATCTATTCCTTATACAAAACCTTTTGCAAGATTGGGGAAAATTAGAAGTGCTGGCGTAACTGATTTGAGATATGGAAACTTAATTGATGAAGATTGGAAAAATAATGATCGGTTTGAAATAAAAAAAGACCAAAGGCAACATATTGAGTTACCAAAACAAATAGCGTTCTATAACATTGCTGCAATTACTGGAAAAGAATCTGCACCTTTATCAATTCAAGCTTTAGGAGATACTTTAGTAGGTTTAAAAAGTGCTTTAGGACAGCATAAAAACCCTGGTAGAAACCTGCATTTTAAGAAAGAAAATATTTGGATTTGTTATGATAGTAATCATTTAGACTTACTAAGCACCTCTCGTATATTGGATAGATTAAAAGTTTGGTTGGTTTAACGATTAATAATAGCTTTACTAACTAAGCTCTAATTTTTATTTAAAAAGCCCTCGCAGACAAACATGTAACATTCTATAAACCAAACGTTCAATAAACCTTTTAAAAAACTCATTTTAAGAGTCACCAAAATCCCTACATTTGCAACATGCGAATAGATATTATTTCAATAGCGCCCAATTTATTAGAAAGCCCTTTTAATCACTCGATTATTAAACGTGCTCAGGACAAAGGTTTGGCAAAAATTATAATTCACGATTTACGAGAATATGGTTTAGGCAATTACAAGCAGATTGATGACACTCAGTTTGGTGGAGGTGCAGGTATGGTAATGATGATTGAGCCGATTGCAAATTGCATTAAAAAATTACAATCTGAGCGTGTTTATGATGAAATCATTTATATGACACCAGATGCAAAAACCTTAAACCAAGGAACTGCAAATACACTTTCTTTAAAAGAAAATATACTTATTTTAACAGGTCATTATAAAGGTGTGGATCAAAGAATTCGCGATAAATATATTACCAAAGAAATCTCCATTGGTGATTATGTATTAACTGGCGGAGAATTAGCAGCTGCTGTTTTAGTCGATGCAATTGTACGATTAATTCCTGGTGTTATTGGTGATGAACAATCTGCTTTAACAGATTCTTTTCAAGATAATTTATTATCGCCTCCTGTATATACAAGACCTTCAGAGTTTGAAGGAATGAAAGTTCCTGAGGTTTTATTGTCTGGTAATTTTCCGAAGATAGATGATTGGAGAAGCGACCAAGCTTATAAAAGAACGGAAGAAATAAGACCTGATTTATTAGATGATGAATAAGTTTATCGCTTTCATAAAAAAGAACAAAGCCATTTCTTGGGTTTTAGGGTTTCAATTATTTCGATTGATTTTATTACCATTTATGGGCTTAATGCCCCAAGATGCCTACTATTATTTATACGGACAAAATTTATCTCTTTCTTATTTTGACCACCCAGGAATGATTGGTTATATTTTGAGAATCTTTACAGAAATATTTGGTCAATCTATTTTTACAATCAAATTTGCTGATTTTATAATCACATCTTTAACCATATTAAGTTTCTATAAATTAGCTTCTTATTTTCTATCAAAACAAAAACTACAAAGAGCAATTGTTTTACTTGCTTCGACCATTTTTGTTTCAATTTTATCTTTTAATTCTACTCCGGATGTTCCATTGTTATTATTCTGGACATTGAGTTTAATCTGTTTTTACAGAGCAATTTTTGAACAAAAAAAATGGTTTTGGATATTAGGCGGAATTGCAATGGGCTTGGCTTTTAACAGTAAATACACCGCATTATTATTGCAAATAGGACTGATTGCATTTCTTATCTTTTCAAACAAATACAGAAAATTATTTTTATCTCCTTGGTTTTGGGCTTGTTTAATAGTATCCGTTGTAATTACATTTCCTGTTTGGTATTGGAACTATCAAAACGATTTTGCATCCTTTGCTTTTCAATCATCCCAAAGAACGAGTTCTATTTCGGAATTTAAATTCTCTTCAAAATATTTCTTTGGGGCAATTGGGCATCAAATGTTCTTATTATTGCCCGTATTATTTTTAATTTTTATCACATTTACATACAAATATGTAAAAAGAGCTTTGTTAAAATTTAAAATTCCGAAAGCTAAAACGTTATTTTTATTAGCCTTTTTTATTCCGACTTTTGTTGGCTTCTTTAGTCTTACTCCTATTTACTGGGTGAAATTAAATTGGATGATGCCCTCATATATTACAGGAATCATATTAGCAGGAATGTTTATCAATAAAAAATTATTAAAAACACAAATCATATTTTCAATTGTATTTCATGTACTTTTTAGCCTCCAAATTTTATTTTATTTAGTGCCTATTAAAAGTGATGATACTTGGGTTGGATGGAGAGAATTAGCGGTAGAAACTCTAAAATTGCAGGAAAAATATCCAAATACATTTATTTTTTCTGATGATAATTATAAGACCTCTGCTTGCTTAAACTTTTTTATGGATAAGAAAGTATACGCACAAAATATCATCGGTTTACCAGCATTACATTTTGATTATTTAGGTGATGAATTATCAACCTTAAATATGAAGAATGCTATTTTCATTGATTCTGATAAACGTTTTAATAATAATGAATTAAAAGGAAATCAAAATCCTGTTTTAAATAAATACTTTGATACAGTGACAGAATTAGAACCGATTATTATTAAAATCAACAATAAACAATCAAGAAAGTTTTGGATATTCTATTGTACTAATTATCAGTATAAAAAATAATTGTTTTTTAGTTTTATCAACAAAAAATAATTACTACTTTTGCAAACGCTAAATTAACCTCTGACGAAGAAATCGTGAACGTTTGTTTACTAAAATATAAATATTAGATATGGAAGCTTTAATAAAATTTGTTCAAGACGAATTTGTAACAAAAAAAGAATTTGCTGATTTTGCAGCTGGTGACACAATTACTGTGTATTACGAAATTAAAGAGGGAGAAAAAGTAAGAACTCAGTTTTTTAGAGGAGTTGTTATTCAAAGAAGAGGCGCAGGTCTTTCAGAAACTTTTACAATCAGAAAAATGTCTGGTACTGTAGGTGTAGAAAGAATTTTTCCTGTAAACTTACCTTCTATCCAGAAAGTTGAAGTTAACAAAAGAGGTAAAGTTCGTAGAGCTCGTATTTTCTACTTTAGAGGTCTTACTGGTAAAAAAGCTAGAATTACTGAAAAAAGAAGAAAATAATTTCTTTTTACATAAAATTAAAAAAAGCGTTGTGATTATTCACAACGCTTTTTTTGTTAACAAATGTTAATAAGTATGGTTGATACTGTGTTGATTTCTAATTACTTAAAAATTTTACTTACCTGAAAATAGTATCTATATTTGAAATAGTATTTACAAATTAAATAATTTTATCTG
>LAQA01000016.1:0-210 GCA_000981625.1 Flavobacteriaceae bacterium ASP10-09a | reverse complement strand
ATCAAATTTTCAAAAAGAAGCTAATTTTATTATTAAAAATCAACCAAAACCTGTTAATTAATAGCAATTTAACAACAAAAATCTCACCTATAATTCTTAAATTTGCTCCGCTTCTAACGAAAAGGATTTCGTAGGTAGCAAAGCATTGATATTCCTATAATAAAACAAAATACCTTCATGAGCAAAATAGCTAAAATTATATATACAAAA
>LAQA01000065.1 GCA_000981625.1 Flavobacteriaceae bacterium ASP10-09a | reverse complement strand
ATACTTGACATAATTTATTTATTTTAAAGGTGCAAAGTTACTATAAAATCATTACAAATCTACATTATTCAATGCTTTTTGGTATTTATCAAAAAACAGGCCAACATGATAGCCATCCATTAACGCATGATTTACACTAATTGCTACTGGCATCAGTAATTTACCCTCTTTTTCTTTATACTTACCAAAGGCTAATTTTGGTACACTTTCTAATCTAAAACCTGATATAGGCTCTTTGTGGCCAGAAAAATTAACCCAAGGTAAGGCAGAACAATACACACAGTCTTCAGATTCTATTGCAGAAAACAAATCGTTAGAATTAAAAACTCTTTCCTTTTCTTTTTCAAAATTTCGGTTAAAAATATCGAAACTCTCATCAAATAAAATATATGAAAAACCAAAAGTATTATCTGGCCTTAAAATTGTTGTTGAAACATTAATAATAGGATATACAACTACTTTTTCATTTTCTATTCTGTATTTAAAGTTTTCTACAGAATTAACTGCTTTGATACAGGCATGCAAATACAAAGCAAAAAAAGATTTTTTATTTTCCTTTGAATATGCAAATGCTTTTGTTACATCTACCTCAACGGTTGTACTAAAGTAAGGGTCTGAAAAATTTTTAAAAAACTCGAAATGTTCTCTCCTATTCCATGTTAAAGTATCTAAATAATTCATCGTAAGAAATTTAAAATCTCTGTTATGTTATTTATAGTCTTATAATTCGTTTTAAATTTTTCTTCTAGAGAAACTTCTTCATGAACCCAAGTTGTATGAAACGGAACGTGAATTGCAGACGCTCCTATTTCTATTAAAGGTAAAACATCTGACTTTAAAGAATTTCCAATCATTAAAAGTTCTGATGGATGAATATCTAAATGTTGAATCAATTTTTGATAATCTTTCTCTTTTTTATCACTCATAACCTCTATGTGATGAAAATACTTTAATAAGTTTGATTTTTCTAACTTACGCTCTTGATCTAATAAATCTCCTTTTGTTGCGACTATTAGTTTGTATTTACCTTGTAAGGAATGTAACACTTCTTCAATTCCGTCTAATAATTCTATTGGTTTTTCTAACATTTCTTTACCAATAGTTAAAATAGCTTCAATTGTTTTCTGATTTACTTGATAATTAGAAAGTTCTAAAGCACACTCTATCATCGACAAAACAAAACCTTTTACACCATAACCATAATGCGTTAGGTTCTTTATTTCTGTCTTAAAAAGCTCTTGATCTATTTTATTTTCAGTTTCATACTGTGCCAATAATTTTGCAAATTGATGTTCTGCATCTCTAAAATAAGTTTCATTTACCCATAAAGTATCATCTGCATCAAATGCGATTACTTTAATATTTTTACTTATTTTATTCATTTTTTAAGATTTTAAAAATTGAATTGCTTTTTCTAAATCTTCAGGAGTATCAATACCAACAGCTTCAACATCTGTTTCTACCATCTTAATTTTTTTACCAATTTCTTGATACCTAATAGCCTCAATTTTTTCTGAAGCCTCTAAAGGTGTCATTGGTGTATTATAAAAATCAATTAATGCTTGCTTTCTAAAAGCATACACTCCTTTATGTTTATAGTATTTTACAGGGATTTCTTTATCTCTATGATAAGGAATTACACTTCTTGAAAAATAAATTGCTAAATTATTTACATCTGTAATTACCTTTACATTATTAGGATTTTCGATATCCTCTTTATTGGTGATCTCGACTTTTAAAGAAGCTAAATCTATTTCTTTGTTGGTGTCTTGTTTAAAAACATCAATCAATTTTGACAAAGAAACTCGATCAATAAAGGGTTCATCTCCTTGTACATTAATTACAATATCTGCTTCAATATTTTCTACAGCCTCCGCTATTCTATCAGAACCACATTCATGTACTATTTTACTCATAATTGCCTTTCCACCTGCGTTTTCTATGGTTTCAAAAATGATATCAGAATCTGTTACGATAAAAACATCGTCAAATAAATTTGTACTTAATGCTGCTTCATAAGTTCTTAAAATAACAGGTTTTCCACCTAAATCTTTCATTAACTTTCCAGGGAAACGAGATGCACTATAACGTGCTGGAATCATTGCAATAATTTTCATAAATCTATTTGATATAAACTTCTAAAAGTTCTGATTTTTCTTCGGACAAAACCACAATATTTTTAATACAATTAGGTATTAAAATAGTTTCTCCCATTTGTAAACTTTCTATCTGATCTTTATACTTAAATACCACATTACCAATTACACACATATAAATTACAAAGCTATCTTTTTCTTCATGATTGATAAAAACTTCTCCGTTTACGGGTAAAACATTGGTCGTGAAATAAGGACATGAAACGATTTCTGAAGCTTTATTTTGTTCTTTAAAATATACTGTTTTATAAGAATCTTGAGCAGAATAATCAATGGCATCTATAGCTTCTTCTGTGTGTAAATCTCTAAAAGTTCCATCAGGGTTTGGTCTATCCCAATCATAAATTCGGTATGTAATATCTGATGTTTGTTGTATTTCTGCCAACAAAACACCTGCTCCAATAGCGTGCACTCTTCCTGTTGGAATAAAATAAACATCCCCATTTTTAACTTCATCAACATTTAAAATATCAAGTAACGTTTTATTTTCTAAATGTTCTATGTACTCTTCTGATGTTACCTCTTTTTGAAAACCAACAATTAGGTTCGCTTTTTTATCGGCTTGCATTACATACCACATTTCTGTTTTTCCAAAAGAATTATGACGTTTTTTTGCCAAAGCATCATTGGGATGTAATTGGATACTTAATGCTTCTTTTGCATCTATAAACTTTATTAAGAGTGGAAATTTTTCTCCAAAATGAGTATAGATTTTCTCTCCGACTAGGTCTGCTTTAAATTCAGTAATTAACTGTTTTAAATTTTGTCCTTTGAGTTCTCCATTCGCAACAATTGATGTATCTCCCTCAACATCAGAGATCTCCCAACTTTCACCAATATCTTTTCTTGTAGAATGCTTGTTTAATAAAGTTGCTAGTTTTTCACCTCCCCAAATTTTATCTTTTAGGATAGGTTCAAATTTAATAAGTTGATTCATTTTCATAATCGTTATTTACACTTACAAATTTAATGTTTCTAATTAAAAGTAATTTCAATTTAAAAAAAAATAATTTTAACGTTATAATTATCTTTAAAAAAGGCGATTACATTCTATCTGAATAGAAATATATAACCAAAACAAATACTTATTAGTCCGTTTAAATTACTTTTAAAAACTATTATATAATATAATCGCAATAGACAGAGAAGAGAAAATACGTGTCTTATAAATAAAAGTTACGAACCAGAAAAACTTACAAAATTTCTAGGAGTTTCATACAACGTAATCTTTAAATCTAAATGAGTTGAAATATGTTTTCTTAATTTATCATAAATAACCACTGATATGTTTTCAGCTGTAGGATTCAAATCTTGAAATTCTTTAACTTCAATATTTAAATTTTTGTGATCAAAACATTCTTCAATTTCAGATTTAATTAAGTCCTTTAAAATACCTAAATCAAAAACATAACCAGTTTCTTTATTAATTTCTCCTGTTAAAGAAACAATCAATTCGTAATTGTGTCCATGAAAATTAGGATTGCTACACTTGTTAAATACCTCGAAATTTTTAGTATCAGACCAATCTTTACGATACAACCTGTGCGCTGCATTAAAATGTGCTTTTCTATGAACAGTAACTTTAGGCATATTTTTTATTTAAAATTAAAAACCACTATTTTAAAGATTAAAACTCGAAATTTTCGAGTAGGATTCTTTAAAAATTATTTTAAACCATTCTGTATAAATCGAAGGGTTTTCGTCTATATCAGACTTTACATCCTCTAACAACATCCATTTATAATCTTCCACTTCTTCTTTATTTATGTTTGGATTGTCATCGAAATAACCAACTAACACATGATCTAATTCATGTTCTGTTAAACCGTTATCAAAAGGTGCCTTATAGATAAATGAAAAAACTTCTTTTAACTCAGCGGTAAAACCCATTTCTTCTTGCAATCTTCTTTTGCCAGCTTCTAAATTAGTTTCGCCATTTCTTTGATGTGAACAACAAGTATTCGTCCATAATAAAGGCGAATGATATTTATGTGCTGCTCTTTGCTGCAACATTAATTCCCCTTTTTTATTAAAAGTAAATACTGAAAAAGCTCTATGCAAAACTCCTTTTTCATGTGCTTCCATTTTTGGCATTAAGCCTACTTGATTGTCGTTTTTGTCAACTAAAATCACTTGTTCTTCCATTTCTACAAATATACTGCAATCAAATAGTATTAAAACTTAAAAATACAATAAAACCTTTAGATGTATCTATTGTTTTATTTTGATCATTTATATTTGATGTTCCTAAAAAACAAGCCTTAAAAGTGAAAATTTTCTTTAAACTAATATACTTCTCAATTATTATTTCCTTTTTTCAATGCAATTTAGAAAAAAAGAAAAAAGAAATTTTAGTTAAAACCGAAAAAATAAAAGACCTTAAAAAACAGCAAGAAAAGTTAATTACAAAACCTTGGGACAGTTTAAATAGATCAAATACTGAAGCTTTTTTATTAGCCTATGGAAAGCAAAATAAAGAAACTAAAGTCGTCATAAAAACAAAATTTGGAAATATAAAATTGCTTTTATATAATGATGTTCCTGTACACAGAGCAAATTTTATTTTTCTTACAAAAATTAAATATTTTAATACAACCGTTATTTATAGAGTGGCAAAAAACTTTGTGATTCAAGGTGGGAATTCAGACAATATGTATACTCAAAAACAACGCAGAAAATATGGTAACTATTTAATGCAACCAGAGTTTCGAAAACATAGAAAGCATAAATATGGCGCATTAGCTTCTGCAAGACAATGGGAAAAGAATCCGAATAAGTTGTCAAGTCCTTTTGAATTTTATATGGTTCATCAAAGAAATGGTGCGCATCATTTAGATAATGAACATACTGTTTTTGGTGAAGTAATTTCTGGTTTTGATACGATGGATAAAATATCTAGAGTAAAAGTAGGAGTTGATGAATGGCCTATTCATGATATAAATATGACCATAGAAATTATTGAGTAAAATGGATTGGTGGCCTGTAGGACCTTAAAAAAATATTTAGAAAGAAGCTTAAAACAACAGTAAATAAAGTTTGCTTCTCTGAGACCTTGTCATTAGTTCATCCCCTCCAAATTAAACTTCACCGGTTTTAACTGATTTTTTTCGTCAATAGAAATCGTCCAAACCAAATATGCATCGTTGTTTAAAATTTCCAATTGAGGAACACCTGTACTTCTCCCTGAATTAATTTCAGATACTGTAATAGCTTTAGATAATTTTCCGTTTGTATTTACTTTTTTACAACGCAAATACGTGCCATTAGTATCAGACTCCATATAACTTACTAAAACCTCATCAGAGCTTATAAAAGCAATATCTACTCTACCCGAAGCTTCTACATCATTTACAGTGATTGGTTCTAAGAAGGAGCCTGAATCTGAAAGAAAAGAAACTTTTACTGTTGGTTGTTCATTTGCCGCTGTAAACCAAGAGACAGCCGTATTTTTTGTATTAGAAACAATCTTTGGTCCGTTTACAGGGCAACCGTTAATTTCCCAATTATCATTATAAACAGTTGCTGGTTTTGACCATTTATTGTTAATTCTTCGAGAAAAATAAATATCTCTAATTTCATGCCTACTTCGATCTCTAAAAACAATGATTGGACCGTTTTTAGTCATGCTTATTGACGTTTGACAACAATCACAAGTTCTACCGTCTAATTGTGTTTCATTAAAAATGGTTCCATCACTAGAAACTTCTGCGACTCTTATTGTCATGGCTTTATGATGACTCTCTTTCATTTCTTTCACCGTATTTCTACCGTCTAGCCAAGTGATTAAAAAACCATCTTTTTCATTTGGAATTATACTCACAAATCCATGTTCTGCTTTCATTCCGTCTGTATTCAATAAAAAATTTTCTTTGATGATTTCTCCATTCAGTTTTCGGAGATTTAGAACGACATCATAAGTGTATGTTCCTAAAGCTGACTTTTGTAGATGACTCGTTAATAAAATATCACCATTAGTCGCATTTGCTGGGAAATCGGCCCAATTCACAAACCAATCAGTCCCTGATGTTATAGTCGTTGGTTTTTTCCAAGTATCGTTTTCTAATTGACTGTAAAGCAAAGTTGCTTTTTCTCCTCTAATAGAATTTACCCAAGAAAGGGATAACTTTCCGTCGTGTTCAACTAAGTTTGGTTCAGCATTATTAATACCAAATTCAAAAGGAATTTCTGTAATTACCAATGCTTCCTTTGAACAACTAAATATTGCTAAAACAATACATACTAATACACTTATTCTTTTCATTAGTTAAATTTTAATTGTTATTAAATATCTTTTAGTCTAGCAATTATCTTTTCTGAACCCCATTTTACAGACCCTATAATTTGATCTACTTTTTCACCTTTTTCATTATAAATGTATGTTGTTGGTAGCGCATAAACACCAAGTGATGCGGTAGATTTTTTCGCTTTCAGAAACGTAAAATCGTAATTTGTTTGCTTTTTAAACTCCAAAATCTGTGCTTGAGATTCATCAGAAACCAATAAAAAAATGTAATTCTCTTTGATTAATATTTGTTGAGCCTCTAGTAAATCTGGCATTTCTTTTATACAAGGACCGCACCAAGTTGCCCAAAAATTGAGCAATACTTTTTTCCCTTTAAGTTTTGATGTACTATAAGAATTCCCTTCCAAATCAACCAAATAGGAAATGTTTTCAATATAATTATTACTTATATTGATTGACTTCTTAGAATCTCTACACCCAAATAAAGAGGTTAAAGCTATAAAAAAGAATATTTTCCTCATGTTTCAAATCTAAACAAAAAAAAAGAAATCAACCCAAATCAGCTCTATTATATCCATTTGTATTCGAAAAAAACTATAGAATAAAACCTATCTTTGCACCTCAAATTTTGTAGATGAGTTTTTTAAAAGAAATAGCACGTAGAAGAACATTTGGTATCATCTCGCATCCAGATGCAGGTAAAACGACTTTAACAGAAAAATTATTATTATTTGGAGGTGCAATTCAGGAAGCTGGAGCTGTAAAAAACAACAAAATAAAAAAAGGCGCAACTTCTGATTTTATGGAAATTGAACGTCAACGTGGAATATCTGTAGCTACTTCTGTCTTAGCATTTATCTATCAAGATAAAAAAATAAACATTCTAGACACGCCTGGTCACAAGGATTTTGCAGAAGATACTTTTAGAACTTTAACTGCTGTAGATAGCGTTATTGTTGTAATTGATGTTGCAAAAGGTGTAGAACCCCAAACTGAAAAGTTAGTCGAAGTTTGTAGAATGAGAAGCATTCCGATGCTAGTTTTTATCAATAAATTAGATAGAGAAGGGAAAGATGCTTTTGATTTATTAGACGAAGTTGAGCAAAAATTAGGCTTACGAGTAACGCCTATGAGTTTTCCTATTGGAATGGGGTATGACTTTAAAGGAATTTATAACATATGGGAAAAGAAATTAACTCTTTTTTCTGGCGATAATAAAACAACAATTTCTGAAGGATTACAATTTGATGATTTATCAAATCCTGAATTAGATACAATTATTGGAGAAAAGGCTGCAGCCACTTTACGTGAAGAAATAGAATTGATAGATGAAGTGTATCCTGCATTTAATCAACAAGAATATTTAGAAGGCAAATTACAACCTGTATTTTTCGGTTCGGCTTTAAATAACTTTGGAGTTAAAGAATTGTTAGATGCATTTATTGAGATTGCTCCTTCTCCACAACCTAAGAAAGCAGAAGAGCGTTTAGTAGATTCTAAAGAGACAAAAATGACTGGTTTTGTGTTTAAAATCCATGCAAATATGGACCCTAAACACAGAGATCGATTAGCTTTCATAAAAATTGTGTCGGGTACTTTTAAAAGAAACGCACCTTATTTACACGTAAGAAACGGTAAGAAAGTAAAATTCTCTAGTCCGAATGCATTTTTTGCTGAGAAAAAAGAAATTGTAGAAGAATCTTTCCCTGGTGATATTGTAGGTATTCATGACACCGGAAACTTTAAGATTGGTGATACATTAACTGAAGGAGAACAATTGAATTTTAAAGGAATTCCGAGTTTTTCTCCAGAACACTTTAGATATGTAAACAACGCAGATCCAATGAAGTCTAAACAACTTTATAAAGGTTTAGATCAATTAATGGATGAAGGTGTTGCGCAATTATTTACTTTAGAAATGAACGGACGTAGAGTAATTGGTACTGTTGGAGCTTTACAATATGAAGTAATTCAGTATCGATTAGAACATGAATATGGTGCAAAATGTACCTATGAAAATTTAAGTGTTCACAAAGCTTGTTGGGTAGAACCAGAAAATATAAAAAGTGAAGAGTTTAAAGATTTTAAACGTGTAAAACAGCGTTATTTAGCAAAAGACAAACAAGGACAATTAGTTTTTTTAGCAGATTCTGAGTTTACAATACAAATGACGCAAAACAAATATCCTTCCGTAAAATTGCACTTTGTTAGTGAATTTAAAGGTTAAAAATTATGAAAAAGTTATTGCTGTTATTTTTTTCACTATTAAGTTTACACAGTTTTTCTCAAACGTATAGTTTGTCTGAACTTGGAGGAAAAGAATTGCATAATAATATTAGATTAAATTATATTTTAATAGATCAGCCTAATAGAACCTATAACTATTCAGATGGCAGTACGTATAAATTAAGACCAACAATGGGGCTCTTTGGCTTAAACTACAATTTCCCATTAAATGATTGGCTCTATACAGGTGCTGGTTTCCATGGCGCTGTTTATGGAGATCAAGGTGGTTTATTTACCCTTGGTGTTAACCTTGGCGTGAACTTACAACTTTATAAAAATTTATATTTTGATGCTAATCTCCATTTTGGTGGTGGTGGTGGATTTAGAAGTTTAGTAAATGGTGGTGGAATTTTATATCCTAACGCTGGTTTACAATACAAAACAAAAGAATTTGCCTTAGGTCTGCAATATGGCTATGTTAACTTTTTTACAGGAGTTCAAAAAGGAGATAATGTTTCTTTTTTTATAGAGATTCCGACAACATTAAGAATAAGTTCTTACGCAAATGCGCAAGAAATATTTACTGTAGAAAATAAAAATAAAGATGATTTTTGGAAAAAACCATCTGTAAAAAGCGTGCAACAAATAACGTTTGATTATTTCTTCCCAATTGGTTCCTCAAGAAATGATGGTATCGGGAACTTTAATAAGACGACGCCACTAAATCAAACTTTAAGTATTTTAGGTTTTGAATATCAACGATACTTAAAGGAAGACACCTTTATTTATGCACATGTAGACGCGATGTACAGCGGTTTAGTTGCTGGCTTTATGGATGTTTTTATTGGTATTGGTAAAAATTTCGTTGAAACAAAACACATCAATCTATTTGGTAAAATGGGAATTGGTGCAGCAGGTGGTAGAATTTTTCCCGAAGGAGGCTTAACGATGTACCCTAATGTTGGAGCAGATATAAAAATTACAGAAAAATTTGGTTTAAGTGCTCATGGAGGTTATCATAGGTCAGTTAGTGGAACTTTTGAAGCCTATACAGCTGGTTTTAGTTTAAAGTATTACGGTTTAAGTGGCGGAACTTCTCATCCTTTTAATGGAGAAAAAACAACAGAAATAAAAACTCAAGGACTGCATATTAATGTAGAAAACCAGACGTACTTTGATGTTGAAAAAACAGGAAGTACACCAAGTAGTAATTTACAGTTGATCGCCTTAAAAGTTACTTATGACATAAGTAAAAGTATTTATTTTGCTGGTGAAGCATCTTTTGCTTACGAAGGTAAATCTGGTGGTTATGCACATGGAATCTTTGGGTTAGGTATAAAATCAAACAAATTTTTAAAAGATAAATTTTCTACTTTTGCAGAAATGTCTGCAGGTGTATCTGGTGGTGGTGGAATTGATTCTGGAGAAGGAATTTTAATTAGACCAACTGCCGGTATTAATTACCATGTAAGTGATGACTTCTCTTTCAATATTGCAGGGGGACAAATGTGGTCTCCTTTTGGAAATGTAAATTCATCAAATATAAACATAGGGTTGTCTTATGGTTTTTCAATTATAAATTCAAAAAAGTAACTTGTTCTGAATTTGTTTCAGAATTTTATAATAATAAAACGATTAAATAATAAAGAATGAATAACGGAATCTACGCAAAATTCACCACTCCAAAAGGTGAAATTTTAGTACAATTAGAACACGAAAAAGCACCAGGAACAGTAGGTAACTTTGTAGCTTTAGCAGAAGGAAATTTAGAAAACTCAGCAAAAGGGCAAGGAACTCCTTATTATGATGGATTAAAATTCCATAGAGTAATCCCTGATTTTATGATTCAAGGAGGATGTCCTCAAGGAACAGGAACAGGAAATCCAGGTTATAAATTTGAGGATGAATTTCATGCAGACTTAAAACATGATGCTCCCGGGAAATTAGCAATGGCTAATTCTGGACCAGCTACAAATGGAAGTCAGTTTTACATTACCCACATCCCTACTCCTTGGTTAGATGGTAAACACACTGTTTTTGGATCTGTTATAGAGAGTCAAGATGTTGTAGATACTGTTGCACAAGGTGATGACATGAAAGTTGAAATCATAAGAGTTGGTGCAGAAGCAGAAAAATTTAATGCCATAGAAGCGTTTAGAACTTTTGAAGGTTCAAGAGGTAAAAGAGAAGCTGACGAAAAAGCAAAACAAAAAGCACTATTAGATACAGTTGCTGCTGGTTATGATGAAACTGCGAGCGGTTTGCGTTACCAAATTTTACAAAAAGGTGACGGAAAAAAAGCAACAAAAGGCGCTGGAGTTTCTGTACATTATAAAGGTCAATTATTAGATGGTACTGTTTTCGATTCTTCATACAAAAGAAAAGAACCAATCGATTTTAATGTTGGTTTAGGTCAGGTTATTGCTGGTTGGGATGAAGGAATTCTATTATTACAAGTGGGTGACAAAGCACGGTTTGTAATCCCTTCTGATTTAGCATATGGTTCTGCAGGTGCAGGTGGAGTAATTCCTCCAGATGCAACCTTAATTTTTGATGTAGAATTAATGGCTGTAAAATAATTTTTTTACAACTTAAAACAAAAAAACTCTCAAAAATTGAGAGTTTTTTTTTGTTTTATTTTTTATGAATATCAGATTTTTTTTACTAATTTAGTACGGATTTTAATCATTTTTACTAAATGATTATATCTATTTCTAATAAATTAAAGAATTAAGAATATCCCCCAGAAAATCCTTTATTTTTTTAGGCTAAGTTTATCAAAACTGGAAAAAACCATGTTAAAAGGTAGAAAAAACCTTGTATCTAAGAGACTTAACAAATTAATGTACGTAATCAGTTTACTAACTGGTATTATGGCTTTTTTTTTATCTGTAATCGCTTTTTATCTAGGCCTAACTAACTTGGGTTATTATCATTTAGCAACCATTCTATTATATATTTATTGTGCATACCTTTCTAAAAAAGGGGAGCTCTACTATTCTAGAATTTTCTTTTTTATATTTTTAAACCTAGGCATTGCAGCTACAGCTTCTTTTATTGGAAGAGCAGGTAGTGTAGAATATCTATTCTTATTTTCATTAGCATTACCTTTTTCAGTATTTTCTTTTAAAACCGAAAAAATTTATGTTTATTTTTTCTCAAACCTTTCTGGTGTTTTATGGATCGCTCTTGCAATTACTGACTTTAAGTTATTTACAGACACTCCTATTGATGTAGAAATTGCAAATACATATATTTATCCCTTCTTTGTCATCTTAGCCTTTTTAATAGTGTTAATTCAATTGGTCTATTTTTCAATACTAGGCACTAAATACTATTCAAAAATTCAGACAAAAAAGCAAGAAGCAATAGAGGCTTCATTAGCAAAATCAAAATTTCTGAGTACTATGAGTCATGAAATTAGAACTCCATTAAATGCTGTTATTGGTCTTTCTCATATTTTAAGTGTAAATGAGCCAAGAGAAGATCAAATACAAAATATTGAAGCATTAAATTATTCTGGTAAAACGTTATTAGATTTACTAAACAATGTTTTAGATTTTAGTAAGATGCAGTATACGAACATCGAATTAGATAATATAATAACAGATCTCTCTGCAGATGTAAAACAGTTAGAAAAAATATATAAAAGTTCTTGTTTGCGCAAAGGTATTGCTATGAATTTAGAAATAGATGATCATATTCCTTTAGTTATGTTAGATGTTGTAAGATTTAATCAGGTAATAAATAACTTAGTTTCAAATGCTATTAAATTTACTGATAATGGAAGTATTACCTTAACAATTAAAAAGAAAAAACTAATAAAAGATACTATCACGTTACACATAGAAGTAAGAGATACAGGAATTGGAATTCCTAAAAACAAAAGAAAAACAATTTGGAAAGCTTTCACTCAAGCATCAAATACAACTAATCGTATGTATGGCGGTTCAGGTTTGGGCTTACCTATTGTAAAGAGTATTCTACAATCTATGAAAGCCCGAATAAGAATAAATAGTGTTAAAGGAAAAGGAAGTCGTTTTCACTTTAACTTGAAGCTAAAAATAGCAAATAATAAAAACTTAGACGACACTAAAGAAAAGAAAGAGCATACCTTTTCTGCTAAAAAAGTTTTATTGGTAGATGACAACCTAATTAACATAATGGTTGGTAAACAAATTCTTGAAAAATCAAACCTAATAGTGGACGTTGCTAATGATGGCTTAACTGCTGTGAAAAAAGTAAAAGAAAATGAGTTTGATATTATTTTAATGGATATCCAAATGCCAATTATGGATGGATATACAGCTACAAAGAAAATCCGAAAATTTAATTCTACAATACCAATACTTGCTTTATCTGCAAATGTTTTTATGGAAATAAAAGATAAAATTGATGATTGCGGTATGAATGGATTTATATTTAAACCATTTACCCCTGAAGAATTGTTAAATCAAATAGAAAATTTTACAAAAAATTAATTTATTAAAAATGTCAAATAGCAGCATTAAAAAATTCTCAGAAGGAAGTATGAAAATGATTTTCATTACTTCTATGGTTTTCTTTGCAGCATTTCTTCTTTTATTTGTTTTAGCTATCTTTTTAGAAATTTATAATTTAAGTATTTACCTACTTGTAACTAGTGTTTTATTTTTAACGTCTACAATTCTTTCTAAAAAAGGATTCCCAAAAATTGCAAGAATTATTTTTCTACTATTATTCAATCTTATTATAGCTTTTGTTTCTTCTTATTTAGGCAAAGAAGCTAGTGTAGAATTTCTTTTAATTTTTGCCATTGGCTTACCTTTTGTTTTCTTTTCTTTTAATAGAGAAAAAATTGAAATTTCTATTTTTTGCCTTTTGCCTTTTTTATTATGGTTACTTCTCTTTCTTACAAATTTTAACTTTTTTGTTGATATTGAATTAAAAAATGCTACAAAAACAAGAAACATTGTTTATTACATATCAATAATATTTACATTGCTCTTAGTAGCACTTCAATTAATTTATTATTCATACATAAACGCACGAGTTAATAGAAGTGAACATTCCAAGAAACAAGAAGCCATTGACACTTCTAATGCTAAATCTCAATTTCTAAGCACAATGAGTCATGAGATTAGAACCCCTTTGAATGCGGTAATAGGGCTTTCACATATTTTAAATGATAATGAACCTCGTAAAGATCAAGAAGAAAATATTGAGGCACTAAATTATTCTGGTAAAATATTACTTAATCTATTAAATAATGTACTAGATTTTAGTAAAATACAATCTACTACGATTCAACTAGATAACACCCCTATTGATATATATAGAGCTATAAAACAAATTAAAAAAGTTCATGAAGCTTCCTGTTTACAAAAAGGAATTATCATGAATTTAGAAATTGATGCGAACATTCCAATTGTATGGTTAGACATTGTTAGATTCAATCAAGTGATTAATAATTTAGTTACGAATGCTATTAAATTTACAGAAAAGGGAAGTGTAACACTTAGAATCAAAAAAATAAATCAAACTAAAGATGTATTAGGTTTATTAACTGAAATAATTGACACAGGTATAGGAATTCCTCAAGACAAACAAAACTTAATTTGGGAAGCATTTAAACAAGCATCTAGCACTACAAATCGTTTATATGGAGGCACTGGATTAGGCTTGCCAATTGTAAAAAGTATTATAGAAGCTATGGACTCCCAGGTAAAAGTTGATAGTGATGTAAACAAAGGAAGTCGTTTCTATTTTAAGATAAACTTAAAACTAGCTTCAAGTCAAGAACTATATAAAACCACTCAAAAAAAAGAACATAATTTTAACGGTAAGAAAGTTTTATTAGTGGAAGATAATGAAATTAACGTACTAGTTGTTAAGCAAATACTTGAAAAAGCAAACTTAAAAACTGAAGTTGTAAATAATGGATTATCAGCTGTAAAAATGGTAAAAGAAAATGACTATGATATTGTTTTGATGGATATTCAAATGCCAATTATGGATGGTTACACCTCTACTATAGAAATTAGAAAATTTAATACGACGCTTCCAATATTTGCCCTTTCTGCTTCTATATTTTTAGAGGTAAAAGATAGAATAAAGGAAAGTGGAATGAATGGTTTTATTTATAAACCATTTGAACCTGAAGATTTATTAAATAAAATTGAAGATGCGATCAATAAATGATTTCTTAACACCTATTTTATAATCACTGATAGCTAGTAACCAATATCTCCAGAAGTATTAACAACAAAGTTTATCTCATTCCATTGAATACCTTTAATAATTATAGGTTTTGTCAGGTTGATAAATATAAAACAACAACCCTCTTAATCTATAATTATTAAAGCTATAGCATCTTGATAATTGGTCTACCTACCTCCCAATAAAGTATCATTAAAAGTTCCAGCTACTATCAGAATTTGATATTGTCGAATATTATAAATAAATCTCTATAAAACTAAAAAAGCGCTCGAAATCGAGCACTTTTTTAATCTAAATTAAATTTAAATTTTTAGATATTTTCCGCTAACCAATCTCCAACTTCTT
>LAQA01000064.1:12556-23425 GCA_000981625.1 Flavobacteriaceae bacterium ASP10-09a | reverse complement strand
TTGATTTTTAAGACAGGCAAAGAATCAACAAATAGGTCTAAAGTTTTATCAGCATCATAACAAGCTGAATTGTCTTTGTTTTCAACTCTTATAAATAGGGTTTCAGAGTTTGTTACAGAATGATTAGAATCTTTAGGGACTACTGTAGAAGCATCGTTGATTTCTGCACCATTTTGAGTGGTGTGATAACTAATGCTGTATTGATTTGTATCTAAAGTTCCTAGAACTTCTGTATCTCTAGTATTTAATAAAAATGTATTTATTATGCCGTCGGTATCAGAGCTACTTTCTAAATCATCACAAATTCTATAAGGTTCTGGTTGAACTGCAATTGGTAAATCTGTAACAACTAATCTAAAATCAGTGATTTCAAAACAGGCTTCTGGAGCATTTTTATTATGAACTCTAGCGTATATAATTTGTGAACTAAAAGCAGAAGGATTTTGATATGGATTTGGGAATTCTGTACCAGTAATATTGTCATTTGCAGCTTGCATAGATTCAAAATACAAGACGTCAAATGTTGTTGGACTTAAACCATTTAATATATCTGAACTTCTTTCAGTTTGTAAATCAAAATCGTTAAAACCATTTCTATCTGTATCACAAAAAATAATATCTTCTGGTTTTGTTGCGGCTGCTGCTTCGAAAATTTCGATATTGAAGGTGCCGTTAAATTCTTTAATATTTCCACAATCGTCTGTTAAGTTTACCACCAATGAGTAGGTGCCAGAATCTGTAAAAGATAAATTATTTAAGGTTAAATTTGTTGTAGTTGCTAATGATACAGTTGATGTACCGTTATTAAAAAACCATTCATAAGTTGGAGTAGTAGTACCTGTGACAATTTCAGGAATAATCGTTTTACTTTCACCTAAACAATATTGTAAATCTTGATTGTTAACTGTTTCATTTGTATCGGAATCTGTTATTTCTATTGGTAATAATAAAGAAGATAAAAAAGGAGGCAACCCTTGTTTTGTTCTGCCTGTTTCTAGGTCAATTGCATTTTCAGTATAATTAATGTCAGCTCCAGCATCATTGGGGTTTTCTATAATATCTAAAAAATTAGATTCTGGTATAGAAGCATATATTTTACCATCTGGACCTAATTGCAATGCTCCTCTAAAACCATTTTTATTTATAATTTCGGTTCTACTAGAACTAATATCTGAGCTTTCAAGATCAAATTGAAATACTGTAAAACTACCATTATAGGCTGATGTATATAGTTTGTTAGATTGTTGAGAAAAAGCAACACCATAAGGTGATTGTCCAGAAGATCTTGGAATTAATACTTGTGAAGAATTTTGATTTACACTACCTGAGCTACTATCAAAATCAAACAAAACTAAACTTCCATTTATATTGGTTCCACCTGAGTTATAATCAGCAAATGCAATTTTTTCGCCATTAGGAGATACTTGTAAGTATCCTCTTTTATCAGAAGCTGTAAAATCTACAACACTCGTAACAACTCCAGCAACATCAACACCTGAGGGATCTACCTTGTATGAATAAAAGGTATTCTGGACAAAAGAAAGAACCCAAACTTCGTCACAACCCACTCCTTTAACTGCAGCTACCTTTTCTGACCAAAAAAGACTTAAATCTGCATTTGTATTAGGGTTGATCGCTAAGTTAACAGGGCCATCCGTAATTTCTCCTAAAGGGTTCGTAGAAAAATCAATTGTATAATAATTGAACCCCGGATTTGGATCTATAGAAGCAGGAACAAAGTCAGTACCGACAGTAAATAAATAATATATTGATGTTGAACCCGGTTTGGGTATAATCATTCCTGACTGCGTACTTGATGGATTTCCTTTTAAATCATTTGCCAAGCGACCATCAGAATAGGTCATTAGCTCATGGTCTTTATTGAAAACTTCTATTCCATCAGAATAAAATAATAATTCTCCTGAAGGGGAGGAAAATGAAGAGCATCCTTCGGCAGTATTTAGCTGACCATCTGTTAAAGCTTTCGGTGGGTTTGAACTAAAGTCTAAACCAGCATTTTCACCAAAATACCAAACATTGGCTTCTTTTTGAGAAAATACACTTAATGCAAAGAATAATATAAAAAAGGGGAATAATTTCTTCATTTATTAATGTTTTAAAAGCAAACATCAAATATATCTAAAAAGTATTATAAATCTCGCTTTTTTAACAGTGCATAAGACAAGTAAATAAATATAAAAGTCCAAAAAGAAACGATTAGAATTGTTGTGAATTCTACAGCATAACTTTTTGTGAAAGTCTCGCCCATTGTATTTGCCGCAGACCTTACCGCACCTAATCTAGAAAAAGGTTCTTTTATTAGGTTTGTCATCGCTTCAAGAGGTAGAAATTGCATTATTGAATCTACCCTATCTCCTGTATTTTCTAAACTTTTAAATTGCCAGTATAAATACCCTTTAAACATACTTTCTGCAATTAACCAAACAAACATAGCTCCAACTGCAAAAGCAGAACGTTTTACTAAGATTCCTAAAAATAATCCAAAAGAGAAAAACCCAACTAATTTTATAAAAAAAGCAAGTAAATAATCTAAATCAGAAACGATGATTGCCAACTCATTGTAATCAGAATACACCAAACCTAAAACCAAAGAAACAACAAAAACAAAAACTGTTGAGATTGCAGCAAAAACGATTACTGTATAGAATTTAGAGAGTATAAATTCTTTTTTACTTAAACCATCAATTAAGTTTTGTTTTAGGGTTTTGTAGCTATATTCATTAGACATCATCGATACAATTACTAGCAATAAAAAGAATTTTAAAATTGCAGCAATATATGTGTTAAAGTGCCATATATATGGAAAATTGAAAATTCCTGCATCTGCTAAATGTAATTTAAAATTACCGAATTCAAACTTTATGGCAGCAATTAACGCAATAGATGTTAGCAGACCAAAATAAATAATTGACAGAATTTTACTAGCGTTATTATATTTTAATTTATGAAATTCTATCGTAAGTAGTCTTAACATTACTTTATGTTTTATTGGATTAGTTGTTGTTGGTTAAATCTAAAAATTGCTGTTCTAAACTTGGTTTACGTTTTACCAAGTGGGATAAAACAAAACCTTTATTGAATAAGTATGTATTGATTTCTGTAGATGAAATCTCCTTATTTAAAGTAGCAATTAAAGTTTCATGGTCTTTGGAAACTTTACCAACTGCCTCATGATTTTCTAATACTTTAATTAGCTCCTCTTCTTTTTCATCAATTTTTAATTCGAATAAACCACTAGAAGCTGTCATTTCATCAACTCGACCACTGTATAATTTTACACCTTCTCTAATAATTACCACATGAGAACATACTTTTTCAACTTCATCTAAAAGATGGGAAGCCAATAAAATAGTCGTTCCATTTGCTGCAATGTTTTTTATAATTTGACGAATTTCGTGAATTCCTTGTGGATCTAAACCATTTGTTGGTTCATCTAGGATTAATATTTCAGGATCATTTAACAAAGCAGATGCAATTGCTAAACGTTGTTTCATTCCTAAAGAGAAGGTTTTAAACTTACTATTTCTTCTTTCAAAAAGATTTACAGTCGTTAATTTTTTGTCAATTTTTTCTATTGAGATTCCTTTTATTTTACAAATTAAAGCTAAATTTTGAGCAGCAGTCATGTAAGGGTAAAAGTTTGGACGTTCTATAATAGCGCCAACTTTCTTTAAGGCTTCATGCGTTGATAATTGTCCATTAAACCAAGAAAATTCACCAGAAGTTCTGTTTACAACATTTAACACAATACCTAAAGTGGTAGATTTTCCACTTCCATTTGGACCTAAAATCCCATAAACATTTCCTTTTTGAATATCAAAAGAAAGATTATTTACTGCATGAATAGCTCCGTATTTTTTATCGAGATTTTTAAGAGATAAGATTGTTTCCAAAGAATTTTTTTTGTCGTTTATATCGTTAAGACGACTAATCTACAATTTTGTTACTTAAGAAATGTTTAATTGTGTAAATGCTTAATTGAGAAAAAGTTTAGATTTTAAAAAAGATACATTAATAAATAAGTGTAATAATGTTTAAATAATTTTATTAATATTCGTTGTAATCAAAATCATCAAAATGACCAAATTCATCATCAATATCTTCTTCATCACCAAATTCACTATCTAATTTTTCTGCAATAAATTCTTTTTCTGGAGCTTGTTCAGGAATTTCTCCAACGGATAAAATAGTTTGAGGTAAGTTTTCTCTTTTTTCTGATGATATTTCTATAATATCTACATAAAAAGTCCACATATTTAGAAAATCATACACATAAATTAGTTTATTGTTTTCTTCAGGTAAAGTTTCATTTAAAATGCAGGTTTTCATAGAAATTTCTTCACCAGCTTCTGCCATGTTGAATAAAGGAATTTCTTCACCTTGAGTCCATTCGTCATCAGTTCTGTAAAAAGAAGCCATTTCTTGCCCCTTAAAACCAAAAGCTTGTGTAATAATTTTGTGTAGATTTTCTAAATTGATGTTATCGTCAACTAAAATAGTTCTAATTACATCTTTTTTGGTATCTAAAATAACGCGAATTTTATACATAAAAATTGATCATAATATTGAAGCAAAAGTACAATAAATTATATGTATTTTTACTATTTAAATTTCATGTTTATGGATAAAATTAAAACGTTAGAAACGTTAAACAATCTTAGTAAAAACACCTTGATGCAAACTTTAGAAATTGAGTTTGTAGATGTTGGTACTGATTATGTTACAGCAAAAATGCCAGTAAGTTCTAAAGTTCATCAGCCTTATGGAATTTTGCACGGAGGTGCAACTGCAGCTTTAGCAGAAACGGTAGGTAGTTGTGCTTCTGCTCTTTTTATTGATACACAAACAAAAATTGTAAAAGGAATTGAGCTAAGTATTAATCATTTAAAAAGTAAAAAAGAGGGTGTTGTTTTTGGTGTCGCAAGAGCAATCCATAAAGGGAGAACGACACATTTGTGGGAAATTAAAATTGTTGATGAACAAGACAATCTAATTTCTATTTGTAAATTAACGAACATTGTTTTAGATAAAAAATAGCTTGAAAATTTTTAATAAAATAACCAATTCCTATACAAAAAAAACACCTTTTGTAGCGTATCGAAAACCTAATGGCGATGCTATTTCTGGGTTTTTTATGAATGATGACTCTTTGTTTTATGTAGATGATTTTACTGAAAAAGGATTTGTTTTTGCACCTTTTGATAATCAACAGAAAGCAATTTTATTTCCAAAAGAAACTTCAGAATTTATTTTGGAAGACCTTTCTTTTGATTCAATTGACTTTAAAGAGAGCGAATTTTCTATGAATGAGAATTCTAAAGAACATCATATAAAATTAGTTGATAAAACTATTGGAGAAATTATTAATAACGATTTAAAAAAAGTTGTTATCTCTAGAAAAGAAGCCCTTGAAATTACGGATTTTGATTTGATTAAAATCTATCAAAAATTATTGCAAAGTTATAAAAATGCATTTGTGTATGTTTGGTTTCATCCCAAAGTAGGTTTGTGGTTAGGTGCATCTCCTGAAACACTTTTAAATATAGAAAAGAACATTTTTAAAACAATGTCTTTGGCAGGAACTCAGGTTTATAAAAATACCCAAAATGTTGTTTGGAAAAGTAAAGAATTAGAAGAACAACAATTGGTAACAGATTTTATAGAAAGTCAATTAACAGGAATTTCATCAAACTTAAAAATTGATAAAAAGGAAACTATAAAAGCGGGCAACTTATTGCATTTATGCACTAAGGTTTCGGGCGAATTAGATAAGAATTCTACATTAAAAACATTAATTAGAGCTCTGCATCCAACTCCTGCCGTTTGTGGATTGCCTAGAGAAAATGCTAAAAAATTCATTTTAGAAAATGAGCAGTATAATAGAAGTTTTTACACTGGTTTTCTGGGTGAATTAAACTTTCAAAAGAATAAAATAGCATCTAAGAGTTCTTCTTTATTTGTCAATTTAAGATGCATGAATATTATAGAAAATAATGTATCAATTTTTGTAGGTGGTGGAATTACAAAAGACAGTAATTCAAAAAAGGAGTGGGAAGAAACCGTTTCTAAAAGTAAAGTTATGAAACGTGTTTTATAAAAAAAACCGTAAACATTTAAGTTTACGATTTTCTCAGTGTAAATTGAATCTGAATTAAAATTGTTTCTTTGAATTAAAAAGTTCTTACTAATTAATTTAAAGAAGATCTAATACGTTTATATATCGTCAAAAGAAACATCTGTAAAACTATCTGTAGAAGGAGTTTCTTCTGTTATGATTTCTTCTTTCTTAAAATCTTTTTGATGACGCTCGCTAATTACTTCATTTCCTTTTTCGTTAATTATGTAATCAGTAGCTTTACTTAACATTTCATGAAAATCCGTAAAGTCTTCTTTGTATAAGTAGATTTTATGTTTTTGATAATGGAAAGAACCATCATCATGGGTAAATTTTTTACTTTCTGTTACTGTTAAGTAGTAATCATCTGCTTTTGTTGCTCTAACGTCAAAAAAATAGGTTCTTCTTCCAGCTCTTAATACTTGTGAAAAAATCTCTTCTTGTTCAATTCTCTCTGCTCTCTCTGCTCTTTCTGCCATAATTCTTTTAAAATAGTAATTATAAATTGTGTTTTTTTACTTAACAAATCTAACAAAATATTTTACGTAGCAATGTTAAAGATTAAATTTCTTTTTCTAAAAGTTGCTGTTCGTACAATTCTTTGTAATAGCCTTCTTGTGTTATTAATTGGTTATGAGTTCCTTCTTGTGTGATTTTTCCTTCGTCTAAGATAATAATTTTATCAGCATTTTTTGCTGATGAAACCCTATGACTAATTATAAATGTAGTCTTATTTTTTGAAACTTTTTCTAAATTAGATAGTATTTTTTCTTCAGTCTCTGTGTCTACTGCTGATAAACAATCATCAAAAATTAAAATCTTAGGATTTTTTATAATTGCTCTTGCGATAGAAACTCGTTGTTTTTGACCTCCAGATAAAGTAACTCCACGTTCTCCAAGAATAGTTTTATAACCATTTGTAAATTCAATAATATTATCATGAACAACAGCGTTTTTTGCAGCTTCTATTATCTCTTGTTCACTAGCATCTTCTTTTCCGAATTTAATATTGTTACCAATTGTATCAGAAAATAAAAATGGATCTTGAGGTACAAAACCAATTTGACTTCTAACATCATTTAAATTTGCTTCTTTAATCGATTGGTCATCTAGTAAAACTGATCCTTCTTTTGTGTCATAGAGTCTAGTTATTAACTCAATAATAGTTGATTTACCAGAACCTGTTTTTCCTAATATTGCTAGTGTTTCTCCAGAGTTAACAGTGAAATTTATATTTTTTAAGGCAGTAATATTTGTGTCGTCATAAGTGAAAGTAACCTCTTTAAAAGTTACTTTTCCTTTAATTTCTGTAGATAAAGAGTTGTTATTTTGAATTTCAGGAACTTGCTTTAAAAATTCGTTTATTCTTGCCTGTGATGCTTCTGCTTGCTGAACCATAGATGTTACCCAACCTACAACAGCAACTGGCCAAGTTAAAATATTTACATAGAGCATAAATTCAACAACGACACCTATTTGAATTTCGCCATTTATATATTGATTTCCTCCGACATAAATTACCAATAAATTACTAATTCCAATCAGTAAAAGCATCAACGGAAAAAAGAGTGCATTTGCTTTATGTAAGTGAATATTTTTGTCTTTACTGGCGTCAGAAATTGTGTCAAAATCTTTAATGATAGAAGCTTCAATTCCGTAAGATTTAACAACGTTTATTCCTGAGAAAAACTCTTGATTAAAGGTCGTTAATTTTGATAAATACTCTTGAACAACAGTACTTCTTTTATGAATAACTTTACTTAAAACAAAGATAGATATTGATAAAAGAGGAAAAGGAATTAAGGTATATAAGGTTAGTTTTAAATCAACCTGTGCCATTTGTGAAAATCCGACGGTAAAAAGCACAATCATATTCATGCTATACATCACTGCAGGTCCTACATACATTCTAACTTTAGAAACGTCTTCACTAATTCTATTCATTAAATCACCCGTTCTATTTTTTTTGTAAAAATTGAGTGATAATTTTTGATATTGTTGATAGATTTCATTCTTTAAATCAAACTCTATTAGTCTAGAAGTAACAATAATTGTCTGTCGCATTATAAAAGTTAAAAATCCACCTAATAAAGCAATTCCAATAATTATAAGAACATTTATTAATAGTCGATGTTTAACTAAAGCAATATCAGTAACCACACCATTATGATAGTCTTCTACAATATTAAGAGAATCTCTAATTATTTGCGGAATTTTTAAAGACAACAATTTTGATATTATTGTAATTATTAATCCTATTAAAATACGCCATTTGTATTTAGAAAAATATTTGTTTAAATATTGTAGTGCTTTCAAAGAAAATTTGAGTTAAAAAATAGAGTACGAATATACGAGTTTCAGAAAGATAAATTTTCTTAAAAAAGAATTAAAAAAGGAGCGATGAAAAACTAAATTAAGACTACTTTTGCAAAGCAAAAAAACATAATTTATATAAGTTCTTTACCATGATTAACAGAAGACATATTCGAGTTAAAGTAATGCAATCTGTATATGCTATGCAGCAATCTCATAATGATGATATCATTAGAGAAGAAAAATTCTTAAAACATAGTGTTTTAAAAATGTTTGATTTGTACGTTTTAAACCTTCAGCTTTTGGTTGAAGTCCAAAAATTAGCTGCAAAAAAAATAGCACTTTCCAAAAAGAAAATTCTTGCAACAAAAGAAGATTTAAGACCCAATACTAAGTTTATCGAAAATAAATTTATTAACGCAATTGCAGAAAGCATTAGTGTTGAGAGCTATATTGAGTTGAATAATCTTAAAAATTGGGAATCAAATGACGAATATGTAAAAATTATTTTTGAAGAATTACTAACAAGTGATTTATATAAAAAATATATTGACACAGTTGAAGATTCGTTTAAAGTGGACAAAGCCTTTGTTATTGATTTCTTTAAGGAAATTATAGCCCCTAATGAAAAATTAGCTGAGTATTATGAAGGTGAAATGATTTCTTGGGTAGATGATATTCCTTTCGTAAATACTTGGGTTGTTAAATCTTTAAGTAAATATAAAGAGAATGCGATTTTTGTAGTAGGCAGTTTATATAAAGACAAAGATGATGAAGATTTTGTATCAGCATTATTTAGGAAAACGGTTTTAAAACACAAAACGTACGAAGAAGATATTGCAGAAAAAACTCCAAATTGGGAAACGGATCGAATAGCAGATATCGATATGATTTTGATTAAAATGGCAATTTCAGAGTTTCTTAATTTTCCATCAATACCAACAAGAGTCACTATTAACGAATACATTGAAATTTCTAAAGATTACTCTACAGAAAAAAGCAGTTATTTTATAAACGGAGTTTTAGATAAGATCAGTAAAGAATTTATTAGTAATAAAAGAATTGTTAAAATAGGTAGAGGTTTATTGTAAGTCTTTGTTTTAGCAAATTAATTTAGTATTTTTACAAAAACTTAAACAATATGAAAAAATTAACGATTTTAGTTGCATTTATAATTTCTGCAAGTGTATTTATTTCTTGTGCAGATAGTAATGTAGCAGCAAAAGGAAAAGTAGATATAGAAAAATTAAGCAAAGCTAAGTTTAGAGATATCGAGATAAAAAAAGGTACAGCTTCTATTTCTTTTGACAAACAAGTATATGATTTTGGTACTGTAAATGAAGGAGATTTCGTAGAAACAGTATTTAAGGTAACCAATTCTGGTAAAACAGATTTAGTAATTACAAATGCACAAGCAACTTGTGGTTGTACAGTTCCTGTGTGGCCAAAAGCACCTATAAAGCCAGGAGAAACTGGAGATATTAAAGTTAAATTTAATACAAACGGGAAACCAAACAGACAACAAAAAACAGTAACTTTAACGACCAACACAGTATCTGGTAAAGAAAGGTTAACGATTAAAGGAATGGTTACCCCAAAAGCAAAAATATAAATATGTTTTCAATAATAGTATTACAATTTGATACAGGAAGTTTAGCATCAATGTTACCCTTTGTAGCAATGATAGGGGTTTTATATTTCTTTATGATAAGACCACAAATGAATCGTCAAAAGAAAGAAAAATCTTTTCAAACAGAAATTAAAAAAGGAACAAAAATTGTTACTTCTAGTGGTATTCACGGTAAAATTGTAGAATTACATGCTGCTGATAATACTGTTACGATAGAAACTGGAGCAGGTAAAATTAAATTTGAACGTTCTGCAATTTCTATGGAATTAAGTAAAAAATATTTAGCACCAGCTGTTAAAAAATAAAGTATTTAAATTTTTTATAAGTGAGCTTTTCTTTAATTAGTGAAAGCTCATTTTTTTTGTTTATTACTTTTCATTAGATTGCAATTAAATTCAGAATCATAAGTGAAAACTTCCAGAAAAATATCAAAAACTTTTATTAGTTTTTTAGTAGCTTCTTTTTTAATTTGGTTGCTAATTACCTTTTCTAAAGAATATACTACAGTTATTACCTATGCTGTAATTTATAAGAACATTCCTCAAAATAAATTACTGCAAGAAGCACCAATTAATAAAATCGATATTACTGTAAAAGCTTCAGGTTTTAAGATACTTAGATCTAATTTTAGAAATAAAAAAATACAATTAGAAGCTTCAAAATTACAAAGAAAAGAGCATTTTAAGTTTTATTTTTTGACAAAGAATCAAGTGATGAAAATTCAAAAACAATTACTTTTTGGTGTTGAATTACAAGAGATCGCTCAAGATACTATTTATCTGAGCTTAGG
>LAQA01000064.1:0-12394 GCA_000981625.1 Flavobacteriaceae bacterium ASP10-09a | reverse complement strand
GTGAAATCTGATTTTTCAGAAGAAGTAACCATCTTAAAATCAAATAATAACTTTAAGATTAGCGACTTAAAAACTACAATTTCTGGAAGTGTAGATAAGTTTACAGAAGGTAAATTGCAGGTACCATTTACAACTAAAAACCTTCCAAAAGATATTAACTTAACAACACTTTCTGAAAAAGTAGAAATCGTTTTTGTGGTTGCTTTATCTAATTTTTCGAAAATTTCTGAAGCTTCTTTTAAGGTTGAATGTGATTATTTGACTTCTGAGAAAAATAACTTAGGTTATTTAATACCCAAAGTTATATTAGCACCAGATTTTATAAAAAGTATTAAGATTATTCCTAAAAAAATAGATTTTTTAATTCAAAAATAACTTATGATTATTGGTTTAACAGGTGGCATTGGAAGTGGGAAAACCACAGTTGCAAAATTTTTTTCAGAGTTTGATAATGTAGTTGTTTACATTGCTGATTTGGAAGCTAAAAAACTAATGAACTCATCAGTAATTATTAAAGACAAACTAATCAAAGAGTTTGGAGAAGTATCTTTTGTAAATCAAAAAATAAATCGAAAATATATTTCTGAAATTGTATTTAATGATAAACAAAAACTATCAGTTTTAAATGCTATTGTTCACCCAGAAGTTAAAAAGCATTTTCAAGACTTTGTTGAGTTAAATGCTCATAAAGCATATATCATTTATGAAAACGCAATTTTATTTGAAAGTAAAAGCAACCTGTTTTGTGACTTTATCATTACAGTATATGCAGACGTAAAGACTAAAATTGAACGTGTTATTTTACGAGATTCATCTACAAAAGAAGATGTTAAAAGCAGAATGAATAATCAATGGAATGACTTTAAAAAAATAGTGCAATCTAACTACATTATTTATAATGAAAACCTTGATGAAACTAAAAATCAAGTAAATAAAATCCATAATATTTTAACAGAAAAAACATATTTTATTTAAATATCTTCAGTGATTGTGTTAAAAAGATCATAAAATTAAAGAAAATTTGTTAATTTACTTTAAAAACGTTAATTTAAGATTAAGAAAAGCTTAACTTTGATTGATGGGT
The DNA here is from genome assembly GCA_000981625.1 of Flavobacteriaceae bacterium ASP10-09a. Classification (GTDB taxonomy): domain Bacteria; phylum Bacteroidota; class Bacteroidia; order Flavobacteriales; family Flavobacteriaceae; genus Polaribacter. Next base: position 11,310 of record LAQA01000064.1, on the reverse strand, counting down.
AAGAAAATGTTTGTTCTTATTGTTTTTTTAATGAGTATTTCCTTGATTGGAATTATCGCTGTACAACTATATTGGATAAACAATGCGGTCGAAAGTAAAAAAGAGCAATTTAAGAATGACGTCCAAAAATCCTTAGGAAGTGTATCGGAAAGAATTAATGAAAAAGAGAGAGATCTTTTTGACAAAAAGTTTGAAAGTATTATTGAAAATGCTGTTTTAGCAAATGATGCTCAAATAAAGAGTTTATTTTTTCAAGAAATTGACACAATAAATAATCAAAAAATTTCTTTTGGATCTACTATTTTAGAAGAAAACTTTGAAATTCCTGCAGATTTTTTAGGGAATGACTCTCTTATCTTTAAAAGAGTAACAGGTAAAAAAGACTTCTTTCAATCTAAATTAATCAAAGGGCCAGATAATTTATTCTCGAATATAGATGAAAAAAGATACTCGTTTACTAAAAGACAAACCGGTATTGAGAAAAGTCAGTTTACTGATTGGTTTAAAGATTATAATAGAATTAAACCAATTCATAAAAGATTAAGTAATAGGGAGTTGAACGAAACTATAAAAGACGAGTTAAATAAAAGAACTATTAATTTAGATTTTAAGTATGGTGTGTACAGTAAAGATGGATTAGCTACAAAGCTAAAATCTGGTTATTATACAATCAATATCAAAGATAGCTATCCTTATCCGTTATTTTATAATTCTGATAATGAACCTGAATACTTCTTATACATAACATTTCCAGGGAAGAATGAACTTATTTTATCAGGAATATCTAATATTCTCTTACTTTCTTTATTTTTTATTTTTATCATTATAACCGCCTTTTCAAGCTCATTGTACCAGTTAATTCAACAGAAAAAAATCTCAGAAATAAAGACCGATTTTATAAATAATATGACTCATGAATTTAAAACGCCAATTGCCACAATAAATTTAGCTTTAGATTCTATCAAAAACCCTAAAATTATTAATGATAAAGAAAAGGTTTTACGTTATATAGAGATGATTCGTGATGAGAACAAAAGGATGCATACTCAAGTAGAAAATGTACTGCGTATCTCTAGATTAGAAAAAAATCAATTAGATATTAGTAAGGATATCATTGATATTCATGATACAATAGAAGATGCAATTAGCCATGTTAGTTTGTTAGTTAATGATAGAAATGGATCGATAGAAACTCATTTCGAAGCGATTACTTCAGAAGTTTCTGGGAACGAATTTCATTTAACGAACGTATTTGTAAACATGTTAGAAAATGCGATAAAATATTCGAAAGAAAGCCCTAAAATTGAAGTTTATACTGAAAGTACAAATAAGTTTTTTGTAATAAAAATTAAAGATAATGGAATTGGGATGAGTAAAGTTGCAATTAAATTAGTTTTTGATAAATTTTATAGAGAACAAAAAGGAAATATACATGATGTTAAAGGTCACGGTTTAGGATTAGCATACGTAAAAGAAATTGTTGAAAAACATCATGGAACAGTCTTCGTTGAAAGTGAAAAAGGAGAAGGAAGCATATTCACAGTAAAATTACCTTTAATTTAAAAAAAAATACACAAAATGGGAAGTAAAAAGATTTTATTAGTAGAAGACGATCCAAATTTTGGAACGGTTTTAAAAGATTATTTAGCGTTAAACGATTATAATGTTACACACGCAAAAGATGGTATAGAAGGTTTAATTATGTTTAAGAACAATGATTATGACTTATGTATTCTAGATGTAATGATGCCTAGAAAAGATGGTTTTTCTTTAGCACAAGATATTAGAGGAACTAATAAAGAAGTGCCTATTATCTTTTTAACGGCTAAAACATTAAAAGAAGATGTTTTAAAAGGATATTCTGTAGGTGCAGATGATTATTTAAACAAACCTTTCGATTCAGAGGTTTTATTGTATAAAATTAAAGCAATTTTACAAAGAAAAGAAAGTGATAAAACCAAAGAAACAGAAGAATTTGAATTTAATATTGGTTCATTTTTCTTCAATTCTAAATTACGTCACTTATCTGTTGGTAAAGATGCAGAACCAATAAAACTGTCACCTAAAGAAAGTAAATTGTTACGTATGTTAGCAATTCACAAAAATGATTTAATGCCAAGAGAATTAGCACTAACTAAAATTTGGAGAGATGATAACTACTTTACTTCTAGAAGTATGGATGTTTATATCGCAAAACTTAGAAAGTACTTAAAATTGGATGAAAATGTACAAATCTTAAATATCCACGGAGAAGGATTTAGATTAGTAGATAAAACTTAATAACTTCAAACTTCCCCTTAAAAAAAAACTCAATTTGGTGTATTTTCAAGTTGGGTTTTTTTTGTATTTTTATATTATGGCAGAGTTTATAAAATTATATAATGATAACCCTAATCAGAAAGAAATAGATAAGGTTGTTAAAATTTTAAAAAATGGAGGATTAATTATTTATCCTACAGATACTGTTTACGGTCTAGGGTGTGATATTACAAACACAAAGGCCTTAGAAAAAATAGCACTTTTAAAGCGTGTAAAATTAGAAAAAGCTAATTTCTCTTTTGTTTGTAATGATTTAAGCCATCTATCTGACTATATAAAACAAATAGATTCAACAACATTTAAACTCTTAAAACGTGCTTTACCAGGACCATACACCTTTATTTTACCAGGAAGTAACAATCTTCCAAAAGCATTTAAAAAAAGAAAAACTGTAGGGATTCGTATTCCAGATAATAATATTGCAAGAGCTTTGGTAGAAAGTTTAGGAAACCCCATTGTCTCAACTTCTATAAGAGATGATGATGATGTTTTAGAATATACAACAGACCCTGAATTAATTTTCGAAAAATGGAATCATCTTGTAGATGTTGTCATTGATGGTGGTTATGGAGATAATTATGCATCCACAATTATTGATTTAACAGATGGTTATCCTGAAGTAATTAGAGAAGGTAAAGGAAGTTTAGATATACTTTAAGCTTTAAATACTAAATTCAGGCTCTTACTTTGAATCTATATTTATTTTTTTTGATTGAGCTTGTAGAAGTTTTTTTTGTTAAAAATCAATTATTTTAATTGATGAAATTTCTTTCTACCTAGAGCAAAATACTGCCAAACAATACTAGTGTGGAGATTATAACCTTCCTTTTTTAATAGTTTTTTTCGTTTTTTTAAAAATCTATTAAGGTTTTTGTAAAAGCTATAATGTGCTTTAATAATTGCCCAAGTGTGTATTGGTCTTAATTCAATCATAAATTTTATTCCAGCAATCCCATCTAAAAGTAAACGTGAAAAGATCACAAATAAAAACCACTTTTTTGGCACGTTTTTAACCACATTTAATAAACTATTTCTAAAGTTTAAGAACGTTTTATGAGGATTAGCTTGTTGTAAGGTTGCACCACCAACATGATAAACAAGAGAACTTCCTACATATTTTATTTTATAGCCGATATTTTGGGTTCTCCAACATAAATCAATTTCTTCTTGATGTGCAAAATAATCTTCATCAAAACCTTCTAACTGATGATACACTTTAGCACGTATAAATAAACAAGCACCAGAAGCCCAAAAAATTTCTTTTACATCATTAAATTGGCCTTTATCAGTTTCTAAGTGATTAAACACACGTCCTCTGCAAAAAGGATATCCAAATAAATCTATAAAACCACCGGCAGCACCAGCATATTCAAACTTTGTTTTATTTTTAAAATCTAACAATTTTGGCTGAATAATAGCCGTATTTTTTTCGTTTTTAAAAATATCTATAATAGGTTTTAACCAATTTTGGGTAACTTCAACGTCAGAATTTAATAAGCAATAAATATCAGCATCAATAGATTTTAAAGCGTCATTATAGCCTTTTGCATAACCACCATTTATTTTGTTTTCAACAATTTTAATTGATGGGAAAGATGATCTAACATATTTGATTGAAGAATCTGTAGATGCATTGTCTGCGATATAAATAGTAGCTTCTTTCGAACTAAAATCTACCACAGATGGTAAGAACTGCTCTAACAGTTTTTGACCATTCCAATTTAATATGACAATTGCTATCTTCAAGTATGCGAATTTACAGTTTATAAATTAGTTTAAGGCTAAAGTTTTATTAATAAAGATAGGGTTTATTATTTATAATCAGGAATCGTTTTTAAGAAAACATAGGTCTCTTTTTTAAAATCCATTTTGCAGTAAAAATGTTCTAAACCGTTGGTGACTATCAGATAGTTGGCTTTTAGTTTTAAATTATAACGTGCAATTTGATCAAAAGCATCTTGGGTTATTTTTATAGAAGGAGCTTTACATTCAACAATAATTTCAGGTTTTCCATCTGTATTAAAAACTAAAATATCACTTCGTTTTTTTAAATTATTGATGGTTAATTGCTTTTCAATAGCAATTAAGCTGATTGGATATTTTTTTTCTTCAATTAAAAAATAAATAAAATGCTGACGTACCCATTCTTCGGGAGTTAAAACCATATATTTTTTTCTTAATTTATCAAAAATAAGCGTCTTATTTTCGCTACTTTTGAATTTGAAATTAAAAGTTGGTAGGTTGAGTTTTTGCATCAATCAAAAGTAAGAAAATGAACGAAATTAGAGACATTGTTTCAGATATAAAGAAAGGAAATATAAAACCTATATATTTTCTAATGGGTGAAGAGCCTTATTACATTGATAAAATTTCTGATTTTATTGAAGAAAATATTTTAGATGAAGCGGATAAAGGCTTTAATCAGCAGGTAATGTATGGAAGAGATGCAAGTATAGAAGACATTGTATCTTCTGCTAAGCGCTACCCAATGATGGCAGAAAGACAGGTTTTAATTATTAAAGAAGCACAGGATTTAAGTAGAAATATTGAAAAATTAGTTTCTTATGCAGAAAATCCACAGCCAACTACCGTTCTAGTCTTAAATTATAAATACAAAAAACTCGATAAACGTAAAAAACTGCACAAAGCAATTGCAAAATCAGGATTAATTTACGAGAGTAAAAAACTGTATGAAAATCAAGTTTCAGATTGGATTCGTAGAGTTTTAGGTGGAAAAAAATATCAAATTGAGATAAAAGCAGCACAAATGTTGGTGGAGTTTTTAGGAACTGATTTGAGTAAAATTTCTAATGAGTTAGATAAGTTAATGATAATTCTTCCAAAAGAAACGATTATTAATGACAAGCATATAGAAGATAATATTGGGATTTCTAAAGATTTTAATAATTTTGAATTGCGAAAGGCAGTAGGAGAGAAGAGCATTGTTAAATCAAATAGAATTATTAATTATTTTGTTGAAAACCCTAAGAACAATCCCTTAGTAATGACAATTTCGTTGTTAAATAGTTTTTTTACACAACTTTTATTATTTCACGGATTAAAAGATAAATCTAAAAGTTCTGTGGCAAAAACATTGGGTGTAAACCCTTACTTTGTAGATGAGTACTTCATCGCTGCTAGAAATTATCCAATGCGTAAAGTTGCACAAGTCATTGCTTTTTTAAGAGAAGCAGATGTTAGAAGTAAAGGAGTTGGTGCCAATCAAACTCATGAAGATATTTTAAAAGAATTGCTTTTTAAAATATTACATTAAAATAGATACTTATGAAAATATTTGGAATTGTTGTCGGCGTACTTTTTATCATTTTTTTAGTAATTCAATTTTTTGTTTATAAAAGTAGATCTACAATAGAAAGTTACCCATATATAGTTGTGAAAGATTATACCGATTTTGAAATAAGAAATTATGAAGCAAGTTTATTTACATCTGTAAAATTAGAGACTAATGATTACAAAAGTGCCTCAAGTAAAGGTTTTTCAATTTTAGGTGGGTATATTTTCGGTAATAATGATAAGGATGAAAAAATTTCAATGACATCACCTGTAGCAATGTCTTTGACAGATTCAATAACAATGATGTTTATGGTGCCTAAGAAATTAACTATTAAGGATTTACCTAGACCTAATCAATCAGAAATTAAATTTATAGAAGAACCTGCAAAAACAGTTGCTGCAATTAGTTTTGGTGGTTGGGCTAATACTGATAAGATAGAAAAGTATAAGAAAAAATTAGTTTCAGCTTTAGATAATGAAAACATCTTATTTAAAGATCAATTTTATTTATTAGGTTATAATCCTCCTTATGACATGATTGGTAGAAAAAATGAAATTATAGTTGAGTTGAAGTAGTTCAAAGTAGCTCTTTATATTTGTTGATTTAGGGGAAATCTATGAACAAAAAAAACTCCCAAATATGGGAGTTAAGTTTTGAGTGTTTTTTTCTATTATCTATAAATTTTATCATATAAATCTTGATACACCTTTTTAATCACTGTACGTTTCATTTTCATGGTTGGTGTTAAATGACCACCATCTATAGTCCATTCATCTGGTGTTAATTCAAAACACTTTATTTGTTCCCAATTACCAAAGCTTTTATTGCAGAATTTTACAGCTTTTGTTATTTCAGCTAATACCTTTTCGTTGGTAATTAACTCTTCATTAGAGTTGTATGAAATATTATTTTCTTTAGCCCAATCTTTTAAATATTCAAAATTTGGTTGAATAATTGCCGCAGGCATTTTTTCGTTTTCACCAACAACCATTACTTGTTCTATAAATAAAGATTGTTTTAATTCTCCTTCTAATAGTGGAGGTACAACATATTTTCCACCAGAAGTTTTAAACATTTCTTTAGTTCTACCTGTAATTTTTAAAAAGCCATCTTTGTCAATTTCTCCTTTATCACCAGAATGGAAATAACCGTCTTTAATCACTTCAGCTGTTTTTTCAGGATCTTTATAATACCCTTGCATTACATTAGGACCTTTTATTAAAATCTCACCATTTTCAGCAATTTTAACTTCTACATTACTTATAACTCTACCAACAGTTCCAACTCTAAAACCTCTTACACCATTTTCTTCAACAAAATTAACGGAAGTTACTGGAGAGGTTTCTGTTAAACCATACCCTTCCATAATTGGCATTCCTGCTGCTGCAAAAACTCTTGTTAACCTTTGCTGTAATGCAGAAGCTCCAGAAACCATCATTTTAAGTTCTCCTCCTAAAACAGCTTGCCATTTAGAGAAAATAAGTTTGCGTGCTAGACCTAATTGTTTTTCGTACCACCATCCATTTGCTCCATACGGTTCATATTTTAACCCTAAGTTTACAGCCCAGAAAAATAGTTTCTTTTTTATACCAGTTAACTCTTGACCTTTTAAAATAATTTTATCATAAATTTTTTCATATAAACGCGGTACAGCCGTCATTACATTGGGCTTAATATCTTGCGCATTTTCGGTTAGTTTTTCGATTCCTTCAGCAAAGTAAATTTCTGTTCCACAATATTGATATAAATACAAAATCATTCGCTCAAAAACATGACAAACAGGTAAGAAACTTAACGCTCTGTCTTTTCCCTTCTCTAAAGGAACACTTTCTTCACTTGTAATTACATTAGACACAACGTTACCGTGAGATAACATTACACCTTTTGGTTTTCCGGTAGTACCAGAAGTATAAATTAAAGTAGCTAAATCTTCAGGTTTGACCGCATTTTTCCTAGTCTCTACTTCGTCTTGATTATTTGTGTCTTTTCCTAATTCTAAAACTTCTTTCCAGCTTCTTTCATCAGTAATATCGTCAAAAGTAAAGATTCCTTTAAGTTTTGTCTTTCCTTTAATTTGATTTAATTTTTCTAGTATAGTGATATCAGAAACAAAACAATAAATTGCTCCAGAGTGATTTAAAACATATTCATAATCCTCTTTAGATATTGTTGGGTAAATAGGTACATTTTGGGCACCTGTTTGTAAAATTCCAATATCACAAATATTCCATTCAGTTCTATTTGTGGTCGAAATTACAGCAATTTTATCATTTGGTTGTATGCCGAGTTTTAATAACCCTCTACTTAATTGATTCGATTTATCTACATACTCTTGTGAAGAAATAGATTCCCATTTTCCATTGTATTTTGTGGAAAATGCTTTTTTAAGATTGTAAGTTTCTAATTGATAGTAGGGGAAATCAAATAATCTAGTAATTTCTGTTGGCATAAGGTCTATTTTTGTAGCATTGCAAAATAGTAAATTTACATTGATTTAACAAATACTTATTTATAGACTTTATATTTTAGGAATTATATATCTTTTGATGTAAATTCTTGTATATTTCTTTAATTATCTTTCTTTTCATTTTCATTGTTGGTGTTAAATGACCCGCTTCTATAGACCATTCATCGGCAGTAATTTCAAATTTTTTAATTTGCTCCCACTTTCCAAATTTTTGATTATGAAAATCTATTTCTTTTTGAATCCTTTGAATCAGTCTTTCATCTGTAGAAATATCCTTAATTTCATATTGATGACGTTCAGACCATTCTTTGATAAAGTCAAAATTGAGTTGAATTAATGCTGCAGGCATTTTTTCTCCTTCACCAATAACCATTACTTGTTCTATAAAACGAGATTGTTTTAGTTCGCTTTCTAATGCACTAGGAGCAATGTATTTTCCTCCAGAAGTTTTAAATATTTCTTTTTTTCTATCTGTGATTGTCAAAAATCCATCTTCATCAATTTCACCAATATCACCTGTGTGTAAATATCCATTTACAATGGTTTTTTTGGTCATTTCTTCATTCTTATAATACCCTATCATAATATTATCTCCTTTCATTAAAATTTCTCCATCATCAGCAATTTTAATTGTTATTCCGTCTAATGCTTTACCAACCGAGCCAATCTTTAAACCATTATTTCTAAGGTCATTTAAAGTTCCTCCAGGAGATGATTCTGTCATTCCGTACCCTTCAAAAATGCTAATACCTGCAGCTGTAAAAACTTTTATTAAACGATGTTGTAGGGGGGCACTCCCAGAAACCATAAATTGTAAGTTACCACCTAAAGCTTCTTGCCATTTTAAGAAAATAAGCTTTCTTGCAATATTTAATTTAAAATGATAAAAAAAACTTTTATTATTATAAGGTTCATACTCTTCTCCTAACGATAATGCCCAAAAGAATATTTGTTTTTTAAGCCCAGTTAAAGCACTTCCCTTGTCAACAATTTTATCAAAAATTTTCTCTAATAGCCTTGGTACAACAGCTAAATAATGAGGTTTTACTTCTCTAATATTATCACCAATTTTCTCAATACTTTCAGCGAAATAGATTTCAAAACCCATATATAGATTATAATAAGAAGCACTTCTTTCAAAAATATGACAAATTGGTAAATAGCTAATAATTCTATTATTTCCAGGAGTTAAGTCTAGTCCTTTTGCAGTTTTAAAAACTGTAAAAACAATATTTTTATGCGACAACATTACACCTTTTGGGGTGCCAGTTGTTCCAGAAGTGTAAATAATTGTTGCTAAATCTTCAGGTTTTACTGCTTTTTTCAAAGCTTCTATTTGTGATTTGTGATTTTCTTTTTCTCCAATTTCTAAGAATGAATTCCAACCATAATCAACTGTAAGGTCTTTTAAAGAAAAGACTTTTTGTAATTGTGTTTTATCTTCTACTGCTTTTACTTTTTCATACAAATCATCATCAGAAACAAAACAATATTTAGCATCAGAATGATTTAAAATATAGCCATAATCTTTTTCTGATAATGTTGCATATAAAGGTACATTTTGTGCCCCAATTTGTAGGATACCAATATCTAAAATATGCCAATTAGGATTGTTATTAGTAGTAATTACTGCGATTTTATCATTTGGTTTAATGCCTAGTGCTAATAAAGAACTACTTACTTTATTTACATCAGTTATAAATTGTTGTGAAGAAATACTTTTCCAATCATTTTCTTCTTTATAATTGAAACACTTTTCTTGTGGGGAGTTTTCTAATTGATGATAAGCAAAATCAAAAATGCGAGAAATTTTATGGGACATAAATAAGACTTAATTTCTGACAAGTTACTAAAATACTTGTAAAAAAAAAAGGTTAAAAGAAAATCAACCTATTTAGAACTAACGTTTTTTGTTATTTATTCTTTGCTACTTAATAAGTATTTATTAAAATTTTCACCATTAATTTTAGTGTATTTTGAATCTATACCATAAGCAACCTTCATATTTGTAATATTAAAATCACCAGAAACATTCATGTATTTAATATTTAAATCCTCCTCGAAATTTGTGTTTTTAAAAGAAACACCATTATTAAATTTAGTGTATTTAAATGTTGCATTATCTTCAAAAATAGAGTTTGAGAAACTTACATTTTTACTAAATTTAGCATATTTAAATGTAGCAACTTTATTAAATTTTGTGTTTGAAAAACTAATATTTTTATCAAATTTAGCATACTTAAATGTGCTGTCATCGTTAAAAGATGAGCCAGAGAAATCTGAATCTTTTTCAAAACGGGAATATTTAAACATCGCTTTTCTTTCGAACGTGCAGTTTTTAAAAATAGCTTCATTTTCAAAGCTAGCAGTGAATGTGTAGCCAGAATCCTCATCAGGTATGTAGGCTAAAACATCATCTTTAAAAGTACAGTTTATAAAAGAGATTTTTATGTCTATTATTTTTTTTATTTTGTTTGTAGAATTCCCAGAATTCCAATTAAACCAATTATTTTTCTTTGGTATTTTATCGATAGCTTGCTCCATAAAAGTTAAATCTAAGACTCCAACAATAGTTGCATTTTGATAAGAAATTAAATTACCTGCTTTTATTTCTTTCATAATGCTTGATGCCTCAATGTTTTTTTGAGCAAAAGAAAATGTTGATATTAAAAGTAAGCAAACTATAAGAGTAATTTTATTCATCGTTTTTAGGTTCTTTTCTTTAAAGACAAAAATAAAATGAATTTGTGACAGTTTTAAAAAAAGAGGTAATAATTATTTGGGCGTTTCCAAAAGGTCGGACTTTACATTGTAATCTTTTTTATTTGGTCTCGACACAAATCTATTCATTCTTCATAAATTTATTCGGACTGGCATAAAAAAGGATTTCCACTTCAATCCCTAACGCAAAGCAGCTTTTAGAGTTTTATAAATATTTAAAGGTTTAAAATAATTTAAAGAACAGTCACAAACTGAANTTTCAAAAGGTATATTGAAATTCTACTATTAAAAACTAATTCCAAAATGAAAATTATGAAATTTAAAACCTTTATTTTTTTGATGTCTTTACTATTTTTGAATAGTAATTTAAATGCACAAACAACAGTAAAATTGGAGTCCGATTTTGATAAAATCATTGTAAGTCCCCATATAGAAGTGATCTTTAAAAAAGGTAGCGAACCTACTATAGAAATTTTAAATATAAGTGCAGTCCTTATTTACTTTTAAT
>LAQA01000063.1 GCA_000981625.1 Flavobacteriaceae bacterium ASP10-09a | reverse complement strand
TGTTCACCAAACAAAGCTGTATTTAAATTTGGATAATCATAAGAAGATTGTGACTGATAATCAATGTATTCTTCGGTTTCAAAATCAAAATCTGCACTACTGCCGTTAGAGCCAGGTCCTTGTTGACTGCTGTTATTTGCCTTGTAAAACTTAGCTCCTAGAAGAATTTTAGCTTTTTTTCCTAAAAAATTATAAGAATGTAGTATCCTTGGTTCAAAACCGAAATTCCTAAATTTTCCTTTGATTAAATCTCTTTCTTCGAAAGAGTCTATCTGATCAACACGGTTCGTTCTAAAACCAATTGCATTTCTACTCGCATTTAATCCAAAAAAGTTAAAGGTAAACGTTGTTTTATCAGAAAACTTATGTGTTAATTTAGTGTTGTATAACAACCAGTCTACTTGAAACCAGTTTCTAGAACGCACACTTTGGTATGGGTCATTATTAAACATGGTGTCGTTTAGTCCACCTGCTTGTTGAGCTAAATAGGTTAAATAAGTAACCTCAACCTCTACATTTGTTTTTGAAGAAAAAGCATATTCGAAATGAGAAAATATATTTTTAGATTCAAATTCAGAATTAGGGCGAAAACCGTTCCCTTTTTTGTAATTGATGTATGAATAATAACTTAATTTTTTGTGAGTACCACTTAAACTTGTAAAATTAGTATACAAACCATTACTTCCCAATGTGTTTCGGAGAACAACTTCAAGCGTTTTATAACGATTAGGTGTTTTAGTTTTAAAGTTTACTAAACCTCCAAATTGAGTTCCGTATTGAAGCGAAGCTGCACCTCTAATAATTTGAATTTCAGAAAGTGATTCGGCTGGAGGAGAATAATAGCTCTCTGGATACCCTAATACATCTGCACTGATGTCATAATTATTTTGACGGGTATTAAAATTTGAAGTTCTATTCGGGTCTAAACCTCTGCCACCAATATTAAGTTGCAAACCTGCATCATCATTTTGATATATATTAAGGCCAACTATCTGACTATAAATTTGACGTGAATTATTAGTGGCTAAGTTTGCCATTAAGTTATCAATTAAAATTACTTCGGTTTTCTTTCCAGCATAAATAGCTGTACCCTCAACATCCTTTAACCTTTTAATTGAAAATAACTTTTGTTTTGCAACAACAATTTGCACTTCAGATAATTGCTCGGAAGACTTATCTAGCAAAACATCTGCTAGCTTTTCGCCATTTAATATCACCGAACTTTTAAAAGGGGTATACCCGTATTTAAAGAAAATAAGGTTTAATTTAGATTCAAAAGAAATAAAATTATAGGCTCCTTCGGAATTACTAACCGCTAGTATCTCTCCAAATTCGTTATAAATTTCAACGGAAGCAAGTCCATTTACACTAGATTTGTCAAAGATCTCACCAAAGACTTTCACTTGTGTGAATGTAACAAATGGTAAAAAAAATAAAAACGCAAAAAAATTAAAATCCTTTAATTTCATCATTTAATGGGTTGATCCAATGTTTATGTTTAAATGTGTCTTTTAGTTCCATTAAGTTCACGGAAGGATCAATAAATTTTTGACTAATTCGACCATTCAAAGATACATAACTTTCTACAAAAACTGCTATATTTTGATGTCCTTGGCTCTTAAAATGATTGCCTAAGTAATGCCCATATTCCAAAATCATATCTGGTTGAAAACTCATTTGTTTTTCTTGCACCGGAGTTAAGAAGTCGTCATTATTTACATAAAAAAATGAATTTGTTTTTGAGTTTACAATTTTAAAAATGGAGCTGCCTTTTTTTTCCATTAACATTACACGCCAAGAAAAACGATATCCTTGTTCATTCCAAAATAATTCTCCTGGGTACAGCAAATACCTCCAAGGAATAAGCAATTGGAAAAAGATAAATACAAGTATAATAGATCGAGATACTTTACGAACCTTATAACGTTCAATTTTGGCAATGGATTTATTTAATACTTGTTTTTTATTTTTAAATATTTTAAGAATTCTCTCGATAAATGCCAATATTCGTCGATGAACTTTTGCATCGAAAAAAATGAGCGTAGCTACGATCATTATATATGGAAACATTCCAATTGGAAAGAGCACTCGCGTTGTTATGTGAAAGACGACCACTAAGAAAAAAGCAAAAGAACGTGTTTTTCTAAATAGCAATAAAAAAGGAATACTTAAATCGTAAACCATTCCCCCCCAGCTCATAAAAAAATGAAACCATTCCTGCTGCATAATTGTTTGCCCCACTAAAGGCAAATCATATTTAGATTTTAGCCATAATTTTAGAGGCATTGCTTTTAATAACCAATCAGAATTTATCTTGGTAAGACCTGCACATAAATACACAATCCCTAGCATCCACTTTAAACTATCAATCGTCCATTTTGGTACCATTTTATAAGATTTCCTCCGCAGAATAGCGTCTACAGAGAACTGCGCATTACAGGGTAAAAAAAGCATTATAAAACTCACTACAGAGACAAAATAGTAGTGATTTAGGTAGGTGGTTTTATCCATCAGCTCGATGTATGTAAAGCTTACAAAGAAAACTAAAATGGACACGCGGTATTTATAGCCTATAGCGACTAAAAAAGCAGCGACCCCACAAATTAAAAATAAAAAATAGGTCCAAACGCCTAGGGGCTTCACCCATTCAAAGCCATAATAGGAAAAATGAAAAGTAGGTTCTATGTATAAAGATTGAATCCATCCTTTTGACCAAAAACGAATGATACTGATACACATTAAAAGACCAAAAGACAGTCTAAATACTGCTAATGGTGCTGCGTCAGTTTGGCGTTTAAAATAATTGTCTAGGCTCTTTTTCATATTAAAAAAAGGCGCTCCTCGTTTGGAAGGAGCGCCTTTGCATATCGTATTAGAATCTATTTACATCCGTATTAATCTCCATCTGCATCAATATAATCTACAGCGATGCTTAAAACAGACAACATGTCTGTTTTTAATAAAACAACTCCTTCTTGAAGTTTATCAAAAACGGTTACCATTTGCTCTTTGTTCGAGTTTATTTGCGCTTCAAAATTCTCATCAAGGGCTGTTATTAATTGTCGCGATTCATTAAACTTTGAAAGCACCAAAGCACTCAGTTCATTGGTCTCTGTCATATAAATTAAATAACTTTCTAAAGATGCTCCGCCTCCGCTATTATTAGAAGCATAGTGCTGCCCTCTAAAAAATTTAAAAACCGCTGAAACTGCTTCTAAAGACAATGTCTTCGCGATAGTTGCATTGTGATAGGCTTCAACATTTACTGCCCGTGCATTGTTGGCTGAAAATACGCCTGCAGGAATACCAAATTTGTTTGTTCTTAATCCTTTTTCAAAGTAAAAAACAAAGTCATTTGTTAGTAGATTTAGACTAGAAGTTGCAGAGTTTTCTGAAGAACTTACAAAAACATCTCTGGATGCTTTCCAATCTTGGTGCACTATTTCTGTTATATTAACCATTTGAGAAACTACTTCTACTACATAATTTAAATACGCTGTATTGTCGTCATTTTGGTAAAATAGAAGTGTATTTTGGGTATCTTCCGCAAGACCAAATAACAAGTAATCTAACGCTGGAAACCCTTGGGCCACCCAATTGTTATTATTTGATTCTAAATCAAATTCGTAGGTAGCTATATTGTTTTCAATTTTGGAAATACTAGCAGGGTAGGTATTCATTTTTTGCATGAAATAGAGCTCTTCTGCTTTTAAAATATTAAACATTTCAATATGCTGCCAAACTTTGTAAGCCTCAACCCAACGGGCTTGTACTGCCTCTAGATGCTCTAAGTTTTGTGTGTCCGCAAACAAAGTAACACTTTGATCGAACGCTAAAAGCTTTTCTGTAAAATCTTCAAAAGCAGGTAGAATGATATTATCAGTTACATTCTCTAATATTAGTTTACGATCAAAATTATCAACTAAGCCTTCGTCTAATTCAGAAGGATTAGAACAGGAAAAAGAGATAAAAAGAGCAATTAATAAATAAAAGTAAGGATTCTGTTTTTTGTACATATCAAAAGTTTAAAATACAAGGAGGAATTGGTTTATAATTACCTCCTTGCAAAATTACTGTAATTAAGCTAAACTAACAATGTATAGCCATTTATATTTTAGCTTCTATTTGAGCAGCCATTGCATTAAGTTCTGCAGCAGTTATATCCCAAAAACCGTTACCAGCTTCAAGCATTGATAGCATATCAGCTACTTCAGCATGAGAGAAATAACTTACTCCATTATCGTCAAACGTAAACTGTAGACTTAAAACAAATCCATATCCTTCAGAAAGACCGTGAAAAAACGAAGCATAATCTACGTCAGTTGCACCTAATGCATCTGCAGCACCTCTTAAGTAATGTGCAGATTTATGCAAAATTACTCTAGACATTTTTGTTTTTACAATTTGTGCTTGAGCATCTCTTAATTCAGGGTCGTTACCAACAATAGCAGCTCTACCTAATTTAAATGCATCGTAAATATCAGTGGCAAGACCTGGCTCTTCACTTCCATCTACTTTCTTAAGGTATTTATTAAATAACACACCGTTACCTTGAGGGGCAACTGCCGTTGTAATATCACTCTCTTGTCCGTATACATATCCAAGACCCTCATCGAAATGGTGTTCCATTGTTGTGTAATCACCTGCTGCTAATCCAGTAGCATCATTATCAACATCATCACCAATTTTGTTAGCACTTAAGTAACCGTAAGCCACTTGATCCATCACCAAAGCACCTATAAGCGACTTTGCGAATACTTGATTTAATTCCATTCCTTTAGCATTGATACGCACAGTTCTTCCTCCTGCACCAGTATGAGATCCAGCAACTCCTGCTGAAGCATCAACTACAAAATTAGTAGATACATCTTCTGCGTATTCTGTAAGAAAACCTGCAATTTTTGGCTGCACAGAAGCATCACCATAAGAAGCCGTCTTATTTCCTAATTTTTTACCTGAACTGTTTAATGCTGTAATAGCCGCTATTTCTTCTTCCGTAGCGCCATCTTCAGCTGTAAACCCTGTACCATCATTAAACATTTCTAAAAGCGATGCTGCAGAAACATTTTCATCATTAAGCTTGTTAAATAATGAAGCAGCCATATTTAATCTCGCTGTTTGACCACCGTAACTAACTGTTGATTCTCCACCTCTTTCAAACACATACGTATCTGGAGCAGTAACATCAATTACTACTGGTGGATCGATAATAGGGTCCTCATCATTGTTGTCGCATGATACGGTCGTTGCAATAAAAAGTGAAATTGTAAATAATTTAATTGAATTGTAATAAAACTTCATAATAATAATTTTTTTTAGCTTTTATTTAGACTTATTAAAAATACTGTTTGTAATTTTATGCAAATATACCACTCAATACTATTTCCGCAAAGCTTATTTAGAATAAATTAATATAATAAATAAAATAAATTTCAAGTACCTAGTAATCTGTACTTTATGATTTAAATTATTTTAAAAATAAACCTATTTAAAAATAGTAAGTTACATTTTATGATCATAAAAAGGATAAAAAAGAAGCAAGATGTTGAACTATGAAATGTATCATAAGGTGTCACGAAATAATTAGAGGAATAAAATTTGAGTTTTTTTTATTCCTTTTCTCCCACATCATGAGGTAATTTGCTGTTTATATCACAAAAAAAAGGGGGTAGATACCCTATTATCCGCTTCTTTTCTCAATAAAAACTACAGGAAGCTATGTTAAAAGTTACAGCAAGGTGCCGTTTCTACTGCGTCTTGACCCAATAAAAGTTGCATCAAGACGCAACTTTAGGGTAAAAACAAAAAAAAACATAAAAAAACTCCAATAACTATTGTTATTGGAGTTTTGATTTTATTACAATGATGGTAGAAATCTCAACGTTATAAACTTTCTTTGAGATACTGCTACCGGACTTCTTTTAGTGTTACCGTTTATAAAAAGTCTTAAAGCAACATCTTTAAGGCTTTTTAGTTTTATAAAGATAAGTATTACTTATTGTAAATCTGTTTTTAATAAATAAAATTTATCAACACATTGTAAACAAGCTAAAGAACTCTTTCTTTACTTCTGTAAAACTAGTCTTCTTTGTTGGTAATACAAACGAATACTTATTCACAAAACCCATGAAGTTTTTAACTATTAATAGATTTTACACTAGCTGGGTATGATGAGACTATTTTTCAACTCTTTCTGAGTTCCGCTTTTAAACAAAAAAAACCGAGCTATACAGCTCGGTTTATAATTTATAAGAATCAATAAAAGCATTACACCATTGTTGCTGCAATCTTTTTATAGGTTCCGTTTTCTAACAAGACTCTAATTGCCGTAAAAGCAATAATCGTTTCGTCTATATCATCTTGTGTGTGTGTTGCCGTAGGTATTAATCTTAAAATAATTAATCCTTTTGGGATGACTGGATACACAACAATAGAACAAAAGATTCCGTGGTTTTCACGCAAATCATTTACCATTGCCATTGCTTCTGGAATATCACCTTTTAAAAATACCGGTGTAATACAGGTTTGTGTCGTTCCTAAATCGAAACCAGCAGTACGCAACCCAGATTGTAATGAATTTGTGTTTGCCCACAATCTTTCTTTTAATTCAGGCATAGTACGCAACATATCCAAACGTTTTAACGCTCCTTTTACCATTGCCATTGGCAACGACTTGGCAAACGTCTGAGAACGCATGTTGTATTGTAAATATTGAATTACATCTTTGTTACCCGCTAAAAAAGCACCAATACCTGCCATTGATTTTGCAAACGTTGCAAAATACACATCGATATCGTCTTGCACTCCTTGTTCAAAACCAGTACCTCTACCGCCTTCTCCAAGAGTTCCAAATCCATGTGCATCATCTACTAACAGTCTAAAATTGTATTCTTTTTTAAACGCGATAATTTCTTTTAATCGACCTTGCTCTCCACGCATTCCAAAAACACCTTCGGAAATTACTAAAATTCCTCCACCTGTTTTTTCTGCCATTCTTTGCGCACGCTTGATATTTTTTTCGAAGCTCTCCATATCGTTATGACGGTATACAAAGCGTTTACCAGAATGCAAACGAACACCATCTATAATACAGGCATGTGTGTCCATGTCATAGACAATAATATCATTTTTGGTCACCAAAGCGTCTATGGCAGACATAATACCTTGGTATCCGAAATTTAATAAATAGGCATTTTCTTTATCAACAAATTCTGCACATTCTTTTTCTAATTGTTCGTGCATTGGTGTATGGCCAGACATCATTCTTGCACCCATCGGGTACGCCATTCCATGCTCCATTGCTGCTGCTCCATCGACCTTTAATACTTCTGGGTGGTTTGCCAACCCTAAGTAATCGTTAATACTCCAAGTAACTACTTTTTTACCATTAAAAGACATTCTATTAGAAATCGGGCCTTCTAGTTTAGGAAAAACATAATAGCCTTCTGCTTGCTTTGCCCATTTTCCTAAAGGTCCTTTATCTTCTATTATTCTTTCAAATAAATCTTTCGTCATGCGCTCTATTTTATTTTTTATTTGTGCTACAAAGTAGCCTTTTTTTTACTATTTATCAAATTGTGAGGTATCACAGGCTTTTAGAGAAAGTTATTTTCTTTCATCCAAACATCGCTGTAAATTTTATTCATATACCGAGACCCATGGTCTGAAAATATTAAAACCACAAAACTATCTTCTGTAAACATGCCTTTTGTAGCATACTGTTTGGTTGCTTGCATTACGGCTCCACTTGTATACCCCGGAAACATTCCTTCTTTTTTTACAATATTTCTTGCTTCTAAAGCCGCTTCTTTGTCTGTTACTTTCTCGTATATATCAATAACATCAAAATCGGTTGCAGTCGGAATTAAGTTTTTTCCCAAACCTTCTATTTTATAAGGCTTTACCTCTTTTAAATCAAGTTCTCCCGTTTCATGGTATTTTTTTAATACCGAACCAAAAGCATCTACACCCAACACTTTAATAGTAGGATTTTGTTCTTTTAAGTATTTTCCTACACCAGAAATCGTACCTCCTGTACCACTTGCTGCCACTAAATGCGTTATTTTTCCGTTGGATTGCTCCCAAAGCTCTGGCCCAGTAGTTCTATAATGTGCTTCTATATTTAGCGCATTAAAATACTGGTTGATATACACAGAATTCTTTGTTTTCTTATGAATGGCTTTTGCTACTTCGTAATACGATCTTGGATCTTCTGGCGGCACATTTGCCGGACAAATATGTACTTCTGCCCCCATCGATTTTAGCAGATCTATTTTATCTTTAGAAGATTTATCACTCACCGCTAAAATACATTTATAGCCTCTAACAATACTAATCATTGCCAAACTAAACCCTGTGTTACCAGAAGTTGTTTCTACAATCGTAGCGCCCTTTTTAAGGATGCCTTTTTTTTCTGCGTCTTTTACAATGTGTAATGCGATTCTATCTTTTGCGGAGTGCCCCGGATTAAAAGCTTCGAACTTTGCGTAATAAGAACCGGGTAGGTTTTCAGTAATCTTGTGCAACTTAATTAGTGGGGTTTCACCTACTAAATCTAAAATTGAATTGGTAATTCCTTTATTTCTGGTCATTGTATTACTGTTGTCAAAGTAAATGTCATTACGAGGAAGGGATCGAAAATCTTTGTTTATTTGTTAAAAAAGATGAATTCGTTACACTCGAAATGACATTTATTTTTTCTTTGAATCTTACTGCAAAAGTAAGATTAATCCTTAAATACTGAAACTGTTTTTAAGACTTAATTTTTTACAACGTCTAATTTGTTTTCTAACGCTAGAAAGAAACTGTATTCTTTTGCGGTTTCTTTTAAAGCTTCAAATCGTCCTGAAGCGCCTCCATGACCTGCTTCCATATTAGTGTCTAAAAACAATAAATTGGTATCGGTTTTTAACTCACGTAGTTTTGCAACCCATTTTGCAGGTTCCCAATATTGTACTTGAGAATCATGCAAACCAGTGGTTACTAATATATTTGGATATTCTCTTTCAGTTACTTGATCATAAGGTGAATATGACTTTATGTAGTCGTAATATTCTTTGTCATTTGGGTTTCCCCATTCATCATATTCTCCTGTAGTTAATGGAATGCTATCATCTAACATCGTAGAAATTACATCTACAAAAGGCACTGCAGCAATAATTCCATTGTACAATTCTGGATTCATATTTACAATAGCACCCATTAATAAACCACCTGCAGAACCACCCATGGCATATAAATGTTTTGCAGAAGTGTAGTTATTATCAATTAAATATTTAGAGCAGTCTATAAAATCTGTAAATGTGTTTTTCTTTTGAAGCATTTTACCGTCATCATACCATTCTCTTCCTAAATACTCGCTTCCTCTAATATGAGCGATGGCAAACACAAAGCCTCGGTCTAATAAACTTAAACGTGTAGTAGAAAAACTATCTGAAATAGTAACTCCATAAGAACCATAAGCATACTGTAATAATGGGGTGTTTTTATTTAGCATTGTGTCTTTATGATACACTAAAGAAATTGCTACTTTTTTGCCATCGGTTGCAGTTGCCCAAACTCGTTTGCTTTTGTAATTTTCTTTATTGAACTTACCTCCTAGTACTTCTTGTTCTTTTTTAACTTGGTTCGATTGGTCTTTCATGTTAAAATCGATGACCGAACTTGGCGTTGTAAACGAATTGTAAGAATATCTTATAATTTCTGTATCAAATTCTGGGTTTCCAAAAACACCAGCAGCATAAGTTTCTTCATCAAAAGGCAAATAGTAATCTTCTTTTTGATCCCAACGTTTAATGCGAATTTTATTCAACCCATTGGTGCGTTCTTCTAAAACTAAATAGTCTTTAAAGATTGAAAAATCTTCTAATAAAGTGTCTTCTCTATGAGGTATTACATCTATCCAATTTTCTTTGCTTGTGGCTGAAACAGGTGTTTTCATCAACTTAAAATTGATGGCATCATCTTTATTGGTTAATAGATAAAAATGTTCTTTGTAATGCGCTACATTGTATTCTAAGTCTTTTTCTCGTGCTTGTAAAATGGTAAACTTACCTGTTGGATTGTTGGCGTCTAAAAACTGAGATTCTGAAGACAATGTGCTGTAAGAACCAATGATAATGAATTCTTCTGATTTTGATTTGGTTACATAGGTGCCAAAAGTATCATCTTTTTCATGATATACTTCTACATCTTCAGACATTGGTGTGCCTAATACATGTCTAAAAATCTTTTCGCTTCTTAACGTTTCTGGATTTTTTTTAGTGTAAAAAAAGGTTTTATTGTCATTTGCCCAAACAGAACCACCCGTAGTATTATCAATAATATCTTTATAAATTTCGCCTGTTTCTAGGTTTTTAATTCGTAAAAAATATTGTCTTCTGCTTACCGTATCTGTTGCAAAAACTGCCAATTTATTATCAGATGAAATGTTTAAACCTCCTAATTGAAAATAATCATACCCTTCTGCAGACTCATTTACATTAAAAAGGATTTCTTCTGAGGCTTCTAAGCTTGCTTTTTTACGGCTATAAATAGGATATTGTTTTCCTGTTTCATAACGTGTTATGTAAAAATAACCATTGTCTTTGTAGGGTACAGAAGCATCATCTTCTTTAATTCTACCTTTCATTTCTTGGAACAAATCTTCCTGAAAGCTCTTGGTATATTTGGTTACTTTCTCATAATACGTGTTTTCTGCCTTTAAATAATCAACAACCTTAGCCGTTTGATCATCTTTAACTTTTGCCTCTTTTTGGGCATCTGTTAAGCGCATCCAAAAGTAATTATCTATTCGAACATCTCCATGTTTTTCTAACGTTGTAGGTTGCTTATCCGCTATAGGATACTTTGCATCTGTACTCTTCATATCTTTCGTTTCATTTTTACAAGCGGCTGCAAAAATAAGACTTAAAAACTACGGAGGTAAGGAATAATTATTTCATTTTTTTGTAGTTTGATTTTATATACGATTTACTAGTTTTGTATTTCACAAAAAAAAAGAAATTTTATGTTCGGAGATATGTCTGGAATGATGAATAAATTAAAAGAAGCGCAACAAAAAGTTGAAGAAACTAAAGTACATTTAAACTCTGTTTTAGTAAATGAATCTTCTGTTGATGGTAAAATTAAAATAATGCTAACCGCTAACAGAGAGATAAAAGCAATTTCTATTGATAAAACGTTGCTTACAGATGCCGAAGAATTAGAAGATTATTTAATTTTAACGTTAAATAAAGCGCTACAAAAAGCTTCTAAAATTAACGAAAATGAAATGGCAATAGCTGCTAAAAGTGGCATGCCAAATATACCAGGAATGGATATGTTTAAATAATTTAATACGAATTTTGAGTATAGAAGATTACATGTTGCCTTGCTTAAACAAACGCTTTTTTGGAATCGATTGTTTGGGCTGTGGCATGCAAAGAGGTTTCATTCATTTGATAAAAGGTGAGTTTGTTGCTGCTTTTAATATATATCCGGCTATTTATACGCTTGTGTTTTTAGCAGTGTTTTTATTGTTGAATTTTAAATTTAAGTTTAAAAACAGTCGAAAAATAATTATTACTTTAGCAATGTTAAATGTTTTAATCATCGTAATTAGTTACTTTATTAAAATGAAACCCCTATTTACACATTTATAAAAAAAAATAAAATGGAAAAACAAAGTTTACCGAATGCAACAATATCATTAGTTTTAGGTATTTTCTCGATAGTAACGTGTATTTGTTATGGAATTATAGGCTTGCCTTTAGGTATTGCTGCTTTAATTTTAGGAAACAAAGCAATAAAAATAAATCGCGAAAACCCAGAAGAGTATAAAGGTTCAGGGAATGCTAGCGCTGGTAAAGTGTTAGGGATTGTAGGAATTATTTTAAACCTACTTTTTTTACTTGTAATTGTTTGGTTGGTTTATAAAATTGGATGGGAAAACTTTCAAGACCCTGATTTAATGCAACAAAGAATGACAGAGATTTTTGGTAAATAAAGAATCTTAATCCACATCATATATAAAATGCAACTCTTTATAGAGTTGCATTTTTTTTGTACAAATCCTTTTATAATTAACGGATTTAAACAGCGTTTATCTGTTGTAGAAGATAACTTTGCAGCGCAAATAATAGATACCTTTTTTAATAATGAATCAAGAAATAAAGAAGAGTCTAAGCAGAAAGAAAGCAAAGCGCTAAATTGTATTAAGCGATTGCCCCCATTACAGAAACGATAATCAATAAAGCGTATAAAGACAAAGTAATAATGGTAAACACACCAATAAATTTATAGTGAGATTTTAAAACTTTAAAAGCACCTGCTAAAATTTCATCGTCTTTTGAAGCCAAAGCTCTCTTCATTTTATTCGAAAAGCGCAATAAAAAATACACTGGAAAAGAATACAAAAAAGCAACAATTAAACAAGTAATTGTCATAATTAAGCTAAAGTTAGAAGGAATTTGACCTACTTGCGGAATCGCTTTAAAAATGACCCCAGAGAATATACCCAGTAAAATTAAAAAAGCAATTCCAACAAATCCCATAATTGATAAAAAGAACGCCCATTTAGCCGTTTCTTTTAAAAACATTTTAGACTCTGTATTTATTGTTAATTGCTCTAACTGTGTAATAGGATTATTTATCATTATAATAGCTCTTTTTTTTTATTCTCAAAAATAGACAAAAAAAAAGAAGCCACGAATTTATAATTATAAATTCGTGGCTAAAATTTGTAATAACTAGATACTAGTTAAATTCACAAATTGTGTTCTTTATAATAGAAATACATTCCATTAACTGTGTTTCATTCATAACCAATGGTGGTGCAAAACGAATAATATTACCATGGGTAGGTTTTGCTAATAAGCCATTGTCTTTTAATCTCATACAAATATCCCAAGCTGTAGAGCTATCTTCTGTATCATTAATTAAAACCGCATTTAACAATCCTTTACCTCTTACCGATTTTACCAAATCATTTTCATTTGCAAAAGCGGTTAATTCTTCTCTAAAGATAATTCCTAATTTCTCGGCATTCTCAGAAAGATTTTCATCTACAGCAACTTTTAACGCAGCCATAGCCACTTTACAAGCAATTGGATTTCCTCCAAATGTAGAACCGTGTTCGCCTGGTTGAATTGTCATCATTACTTCATCATCAGCTAATGCTGCAGAAACAGGAAATACTCCGCCAGAAAGTGCCTTTCCTAAAATTAGAATATCCGGTTTTACATCTTCATGCTGGCAACAAAACAATTTTCCTGTTCTTGATATACCCGTTTGAACTTCATCAGCAATAAAAAGTACATTTTTTGACTTACATAATTCGTAAGCTTTCTTTAAATAACCTTCATCTGGCACAACAACACCAGCCTCTCCTTGTATAGGTTCTACCATAAAACCTGCAACATTAGGGTCTTGTAAAGCTTTCTCTAAAGCTTCTAAATCATTGTATTTTACAATTTCGAAACCAGGTATAAAAGGTCCATAATCGTTATATGCACTTGGATCTGTAGAAGATGAAACAGCAGCCAAAGTTCTTCCCCAAAAATTA
>LAQA01000015.1:16340-18719 GCA_000981625.1 Flavobacteriaceae bacterium ASP10-09a | reverse complement strand
CATAGCAACTATTATAAGGGTTTACATCAGTTACAGGATGGTGATGCTTTGGTTGTTGGAGGTGGAGATTCTGGATATCAAATTTTAAACGAAGTTTCTAAAGATACCTCTAGAACCGTTTATTTTTCTGGTGATACTAAAGTGAAATCATTGCCGCACCAATTTTTAGGGAAAACCTTATGGTGGTGGTTTACAAAGATTGGTTTCTTAAGTTATAATAAGTATAGTTGGATTGGAAAAAAAATTAATTCTTCTACGCAACCAATTATAGGTACAGATGTTAAGGAAATTCTTTCTAGAGAAAATGTGATACCTGGAGGAAGAACGAAAGATGCAATGAATGAAGAAATTGTTTTTGAAACAAAAAGTATTTCTACAATCAAAAATATTATTTGGGCAACAGGGTATCGACCAAACTTTAAATGGATTGAAGGATTGGAACTAGACGCAGACAGCTATCCGAAAAATTTTAGAGGTGTCAGTAATATAAAAGGCTTATATTTTATTGGCTTGCCATGGATGTACACACGTGGATCGGCAACATTAGGCGGAGTATCAAAAGATGCTAGTTATTTAGCGGATATAATGCGTAAAGAAATTAGTAATTAATTTGAATACAGTTTTTTGTTAGTGTATTTTACAGATATATGTTAACTATTTTTCAACTATCAAATTTTCTAGGTATCTAACAACAGAGGCAATTAAGTTATTTCTGTTTTTTGCCTTTTTTTCATAATTGTCAAGTGTTTTTCGATTCAATTTTCTTCCTTTTATAAATACAGTTGTAGGTTTTTTCAGTTCAGACAAGTCTAATAAAGGATTATCATCTACTATTATAAGGTTTGCAATTTTCCCGACTTCAATTGTGCCCATATTGTTCATAATTGAATGTATTTTTGAAGCATTTATTGTGGCTGTTTTTAGTATTTCGTAATTAGAAAGTCCGGCTTCTTTATAAAAAGAAAGTTCTTGATGAATAGAAAATCCGGGAATAGTTACGCCTATTCCAGCATCTGTGCCACAGATAAAAGTAACCCCAACCTCATGTAGCTTTTTGATGATTTTTAAATGAAAATCATGCTGCTCTTTTATCGTCTTAACAATCGAAGAATCTCTTGACTTAGTCGTGTACCATCGTTCAAATTGAGCTTTACTATCCACTTTTTTAATAAGAGGATTCATGAATCGCAGTTGCTCTGATTCTAAAATTTGGTCATCGATAAGCATTTGATAAATATTATTGTAGACGGTTAAAGTGGGACTAAAAGAACTGTGTTTTGATTTTTTGAAATCACGAATTACTTCTTCTAACTTTAATGTATCAAGTCTATAATTTAGCGGTTGTTGGATAATGTCCTCTACATGTTCTATTGATTTTATTTGAGGATTAAAATGATAGGAGTAAGGTACTTTTTGCGAAGGATGCGCAACAATATCCATATCAGAAATTATCGCTTGTTCAACAACGGCATCGAATATATCTTCAGTCAAACCATAGTAGGTTTTAATAAAATCATATCCTCTTTTTTTATATGATATTACTTTTTCTTTTGCTTCATTTGGGGTTGCTAATTGTAAATTATCATCTCCAAGAAATTCTGGACCAGTAAGTTTAGGACCCGTTGTAAAAAATAAAGGAGAGATAATTTCATCATTTTTTATATCTTCTTTAAGTCTTAAATGCATTGGCATTCCCCATAAATTTCTAACAGCAGTAACTCCGTTTGAGAGATACAAACCCAGTTCGTGTCTATCCCATAAATGAACATGCATATCTATAAGACCAGGAGTTAGATACTTGTTTTTTGCATCTATAATTTCAACCTCTTTAATGTCAATACTGTCTGCGATTTCTTGAATTATACCCTCTTTGATATACACCATTTTGTCAACTAAAATAGTGTCTTGACTCATCGGGATTACATTGATATTTGTGATAAGAAAGGAATTAGTAGAAGCAGATTTATTATTTCCAACTTTTAAGTAATTGGTACTTTGTGTATCTAGCAAAAGGACTACGACAACAGATATTAGTAAAAACCCAATAATTATGATAATAAATTTAAGAACTCGTTTTACTGTTTTCATAATTATATTAATTATAGTGAGCTTGCTTGTTTGCAAGAACAAAGTTAGTACATAGAAAATAATTCCTTGAAGTTCTGCCTCGATATTTCCGCTATAATTGTCATTCTTGTGAAAACGGGAATCCATAATTAGTAAGTTAAAGAAATCTAAAAAGGAACTCTAGATTTTTGTTAAAGTAATTACTTAATTTGTTCCAACATTTATTGAAGAAAAAGACTAATAAAAGAAACATTTTTATCCTAAACCTAATATCCTATAAAATAATTAGACATCGTATTTTAAAACAATCTA
>LAQA01000015.1:14519-16123 GCA_000981625.1 Flavobacteriaceae bacterium ASP10-09a | reverse complement strand
TTATCCACGAAGTTACAAGTCCCGTAGCTTTTTTAGGATTAGAAAATAGAGGAAATAGTGTTGTATATCCTGCGCGTACATTCGCAACAGCAGACCACAATACACCAACTATAAATCAACATTTACCTGTGGCAGATCCTTTATCTGCTAATCAGTTAGATGCTTTAGAAAATAACGCCGCTAAACACGGTATTTCTCACTGGGGTTTGGGAGACAAAAACAATGGAATTGTTCATGTGGTAGGTCCTGAAAACGGAATTACATTACCTGGTGCAACGATCGTTTGTGGAGATTCTCATACATCAACTCACGGAGCTTTTGGAGCTATAGCTTTTGGTATTGGTACTTCTGAAGTAGAAATGGTGTTGTCTACACAATGTATTATGCAGCCAAAACCTTTAAAGATGCGTATCAACGTAACTGGAAAATTAGGTTTGGGTGTTACCTCTAAAGATGTTGCTTTATACATTATAGCAAAACAAACAACATCTGGCGCTACAGGGTATTTTGTTGAATATGCTGGAGAAGTTTTTGAGGATATGTCTATGGAAGGACGTATGACAGTATGTAATTTATCTATTGAGATGGGTGCTCGTGGAGGTATGATAGCTCCAGATACCAAAACATACGAATATCTTAAAGGTCGCGCTCAAACTCCTAAAGGAGCAGATTGGGATAAAGCCATGAAATATTGGGAAACTCTATATACTGAAGAAGATGCAGTGTTTGATGTAGAATTTAATTATGATGCAGCTGATATTGAACCAATGATTACCTATGGTACAAACCCGGGAATGGGAATGGGTGTAACAAAATCGATTCCTGTTGCAGAAAGTTTAGCAGGTGGTGTAGAAACGTATCGTAAATCGTTAGGATATATGTCTTTTAATGAAGGCGACTCTATGATTGGTAAAGAAATTGATTTTGTGTTTTTAGGTTCTTGTACAAACGGACGAATAGAAGACTTTAGAGGATTTTGTTCTATTGTTAAAGGAAGACAAAAGGCAGCGAATGTTACAGCTTGGTTAGTACCAGGTTCACATAAAGTAGTAGATCAAATAAAAGCCGAAGGTTTAGATACGGTTATTACGGATGCAGGTTTTGTTTTAAGAGAACCTGGTTGTTCAGCTTGTTTGGCAATGAATGATGATAAAGTTCCTTCAGGAAAATTATCAGTATCCACCTCAAATAGAAATTTTGAAGGAAGACAAGGGCCAGGCTCTAGAACATTATTAGCATCTCCTTTAGTTGCTGCAGCATCTGCAGTAGAGGGTGTTGTTACAGATCCAAGAACGTTGCTTGTTGGCTAGTTAAAATATAAGTAAATTAAAATAACTGCTCAAGTAGTTGCCAAGACTAAAAATCGAATTGGTAACAACGAATAGCAAAAAGCATAAAAAATGGCTTACGATAAATTTCAAGTATTAACAAGTACCGCATATCCGTTACCAACAGAGAATGTAGATACAGATCAAATAATTCCTGCTCGTTTCTTAAAAGCAACTGAGCGTGTAGATTTTGATGTGAATTTCTTTCGTGATTGGAGATACAATCAAGATGGATCACCAAAAGTAGATTTTCCTTTAAATAAAGAAATTTATGCA
>LAQA01000015.1:12246-14373 GCA_000981625.1 Flavobacteriaceae bacterium ASP10-09a | reverse complement strand
CAGAGACACTGTTTGTAGCAATTATGGCAGATCCAAAAACGGAGATTAAAGTTGACTTACCCAATCAAAAAGTAACGTTAGTTGCAACTGGTGAGTCGGAATCTTTTGTAATTAATACCTACAAAAAAGACAATATGCTAAACGGTTTTGATGATATTGATTATTTAAAAAACATCGAAAGCGAGATTACAACTTTTGCTAAAACAAGACCCTTTTAAAAATAGTTTTAAGGTTGAGGTATGGCAAGTAGAAAGATTGAAATAATGGATACAACACTGCGTGATGGAGAGCAAACATCAGGAGTGTCATTTTCAGTTTCCGAAAAATTAACAATCGCAAAATTATTACTTGAAGAATTAAAAGTAGACCGTTTAGAGATTGCATCTGCAAGAGTTTCTGATGGTGAGCTAAAAGCTGTTAAAAAAATTACTTCTTGGTCTACTGAAAACAATTGTTTAGAGAAGATAGAGGTATTAACCTTTGTTGATGAAGGAAAATCTATCGAATGGATGATTGCATCTGGTGCGAAAGTTCAGAATTTATTAACTAAAGGTTCTCTAAATCATCTTACGCATCAACTTAAAAAAACACCCAAAGAACATTTTGCAGATATCAAGGCTACTATCGAATTAGCTGCAAAAAATTGTATTAAAACCAATGTCTATTTAGAAGATTGGTCTAACGGAATGCGAAATTCTAAAGCTTATGTTTTTGAATATTTAGATTTCTTAACGACTCAAAATATTGAACGTGTTTTATTGCCAGATACTCTTGGCGTTTTAACGCCTGAAGAAACCTTTAGGTTTATAACTGAAGTTCGCCAAAAATACCCAAATATTCATTTTGATTTTCACGGTCATAACGATTACGATTTAGGAGTTGCTAATGTAATGGAAGCTGTAAAAGCAGGTGCAAATGGATTGCATTTAACCATTAATGGTATGGGAGAACGTGCAGGAAATGCACCAATGGCAAGTGTTATTGCCGTTATTAACGACTTTCTAACCGATGTAATTATTACAGTAAATGAGAAAGCATTAAATAAAGTTAGTAAGCTTGTTGAAACATTTTCAGGTTTTAGAATCCCTGTAAATAAGCCTGTAGTAGGAGCGAACGTTTTTACCCAAACTGCAGGTATTCATGCAGACGGAGATCATAAGAACAATCTTTATTTTAATGATTTAATGCCTGAGCGTTTTGGTAGAAAACGCAAGTATGCATTAGGTAAAACTTCGGGAAAGGCAAATATTCAAAAGAACTTACAAGATTTAGGGTTGAGTTTAAATGACGAAGAGCTTAAGAAAGTTACCCAAAGAATTATAGAGTTAGGAGACAAAAAAGAAGTCGTCTCTCAAGAAGATTTACCTTATATTATCTCTGATGTTTTAGACAGTGATACGATTGAAAAACGTGTTGTTGTAGAAAACTATGTATTGGGACATGCTAAGGGAATGAAACCCTCTACCACTTTACAATTAATTGTTGAAGGAGTTCAATACGAAGCACATGCGCAAGGTGATGGACAATTTGATGCCTTTATGAATGCTTTAAAAAAGTTATATAAGATACATAGTAAAAAAGAGTTACCAAGATTAATTGATTACGCTTTAAGAATTCCTCCAGGAAGTCATTCTGATGCATTGTGTGAAACCATTATTACATGGAAAAGTGAGGAAAAAGAATTTATAACACGTGGTTTAGATTCAGATCAAACAGTATCTGCAATTAAAGCTACCGAAAAAATGTTAAACATAATTTAAATATTTATGATTGAAAGATTCAATTATTGCATCTTTTAATTTTTAATACACATAAAAAAATGAAATTAAATATCGCGTTATTAGCAGGAGACGGAATTGGACCGGAGGTAATTGATCAAGCTGTAAAGGTTTCTGATGCAATTGCTACCAGGTTTAAACATGAAATTACTTGGAAACCAGCTTTAACAGGTGCCGCCGCTATTGATGCAGTTGGAGAACCTTATCCAGACGCAACGCATGATATTTGCGTGGCTTCTGATGCTGTTTTATTTGGTGCAATTGGGCATCCAAGATTTGACAATGATCCTACTGCAACCGTAAGACCAGAGCAAGGTTTATTAAAAATGCGTAAAAAATTAGGCTTATT
>LAQA01000015.1:7963-12186 GCA_000981625.1 Flavobacteriaceae bacterium ASP10-09a | reverse complement strand
ATAGAAGGAACAGATTTAGTTTTTTTACGTGAATTAACTGGAGGGATTTACTTCGGCGAAAAAGGCAGAAGAGATGGTGGAGAAACTGCTTTTGATAATTGTGTATATACACGAGCTGAAGTTCAACGTATTGCTATTAAGGGTTTTGAATTGGCAATGACACGTGGTAAAAAATTGTGTTGTGTAGATAAGGCAAATGTTTTAGAAACTTCAAGATTATGGAGGGAAACTGTGCAAGCAATGGAAAAGGATTATCCAGAAGTGGAAGTATCTTATGAGTTTGTAGATGCAGTTGCAATGCGTTTAGTGCAATGGCCAAATAGTTATGATGTTTTAATTACTGAAAACTTATTTGGAGATATTTTAACAGATGAAGCTTCTGTAATATCTGGTTCTATGGGTTTAATGCCAAGTGCATCTGTAGGAACAGAAAATGCTCTGTTTGAGCCCATTCATGGGTCATATCCGCAGGCTACAGGTTTAAACATTGCAAACCCAATGGCAACTATTTTGTCTGCAGCAATGTTGTTTGAGCATTTTGGTTTAAAAGCGGAAGGAATAGCAATTAGAAATGCCGTAAACAGAGCTTTAGAAGAAGGAATGGTTACAGAAGATTTAGCTGACGGTGGTAATTCTTATGGTACAAAACAAGTAGGAGACTGGTTAGCAGCTTGTATTTAAGATATAATACTTTCGAATATATTTAAAAAAAGTCCTTTGAAAGAAGGATTTTTTTTGCTTTAAAATTATTTGTTTGTATATTTTTGGGGCTAATTTTTTCTTGACAGTAAAAAATAATCTTGTAGATGACTATTTTGTTATTATTAATTTGTGATTGTATATGCTTTAAAGTGCTTTGAGTAAATGTTTGCTTAGTAGCTCTTAATTACTATTGTGTAAATATATAATTTGCTACTAATCAATTGGTCGCACATGTATTCCATTTTCATCAATTTCAAATGCCCCATGTCTGTTATATGATCTTTTATAACCAAGTAATCTGCTGGCATGCTTCCAGGATTGTTTCTTGGCATATACAAATTTCAGTCTGTATTGTTCGCAAAATTCCAGACATCTCTAGCTTCAGTAAAACGGAATACGAAATTAGAAAGGATTATAAAACGAGCTTTATTGCTAACTTGTAATAATAAAATTTTCTTATCTTAATCTGTAATAACCGAGCCAAGAGTAATATTAAAACATCTTTACTTAGAGATATTTTTTAGCTATAAATTTCGAGTTTAATAGTCTTGCAACGGCCATGTAACTTGGTTTAAAATGGATTTTGTCACCAATTTTATATTTCTGATTTCCTTCTTTAGTTTTGTTCTTACCAATATCTATTACCAACATATCCGAGGTAATACCTACAAAATTTAAAGTAACATCTATAAATTCTATGTCTTTTTGATCTACATCTAAGAGTCCAAAGTCTAGAATTGCTTTTATTGATGTTCCACTGATATCTTGTGTGTCAAAAACTGCTGAGTGCCCTATGTTTGCATCACTTATAATTCCGTCAGGAATCATTTTTTTTTCTTCTAACTCAATAATATTTGCTGTAAATTCAAATGCATCTACAGATAATTCTTTAAACTGTTTATTTTCTAGCGGACTTACACCAAAGAAAACGGCTTCTCCAATACGAAAGTGATTTATCTCTTTTGGTATCACTTTGTTTTCAATTAGGGGTAAAGTAATAGAAGTTCCTCCAGAAACATATTTTAATTCCTTGTTAAATTTTGCAGAAATGAGTTCTTTATAAAGAGAGAGCTGTAACAGTTTATCGTAAGTAGGTTCTATTCCATACATACAGCCTAAATTTGACCCAATTCCAATAATGTTAATATTAGAAAGTTCGAATACTTTTTCATAAAAACTCATGAGTTGCGTTCTATTAATCCCTTCTCTTAGCTCTCCAAGCTCTACCATGATTATAACTTGGTGCACTTTATTTACTTTTTTAGCAGCTTCATTTAATGCTATAATAGTGGTAAATGAACTATTTAGAGAAATATCTGCATACTTTATAATATCATCTGCATATATTTTTGCAGGCGGTTTTATGTATATTGTTCGCATTGCAGGATTAACTTCCTTTAAGTTTTTTAAACTTGTAAGTCTAGAATCACCAACAGAATCAATATTTTTAATAACTTCATCAGTTAGCACATTTCTTAGAAATTCTTTATCTCCTGAAAATACTTTTGTAATTAAACTCCAATAGATGTTGTGTTTTTTAAAATACGCACTTAAGTATTTTATATTATCTTTTATTTTAGTTGTTTGAATAATAAGCTCTGCCATAGTTATTTTGTTATAATTTTAGGAATTTCTTGTGGTAAACGTGTTAATAGTTCATAATTTATTTGCTGGTTAAAGTCACTAAAAGACGAAACTGTAATTTCAGTATCTTTTTGATTGCCAATTAAAACAACTTCTTCTCCTTTTTCGACTCCTTCGATATTAGTAATGTCCACAACCATCATACTCATATTTATATTGCCAATAACGTTTAACCGCTTTCCTTTAATTAGCACCGTTCCTTTATTACTTAAAGATCTGCTATACCCCGAAGAATAACCAATTGGTAACATTGCTATTTTGGTAACTCTATTTGTTAAAAAAGAAGTACCGTAACCAACATATGCTCCTTTTTTAACAGTTTTAATATCCATAACTCGAGTTTTCCAAGTGATAATACGTTGTAAAGAATTTTTATTTTTTTTATTTTTTTCGAGGTAATGTGCGAACACTTCTTTTGTAGGAAAAAAGCCATATTGTAAAATGCCGATTCGAGCTATGTCTAATTGTGTATTTGGATAACGTAAAGTTGCAGACGAGCTCGCTATGTGCCATTTTGGTTGCATCCAACTTATCTTTTTAATTCTATTTTGAGTTGCCTCAAAAAGTTTGGTTTGTGCTGTAATGCGATGATAGTTAGAGAGATCTTCTGCACCGGCTAGATGTGTACAAATACCCTCTATGTTTAAATATTTTATATTTTTTTCTACGTTAGCTAATATAGAATCTATAATCTCTAATTGAAATCCTGTTCTATTCATACCTGTTTCTAGCTCAATATGAATATTGGCTTTGGTTCCTGTTTTTTTTGCCATTTCAACAGTTGCGTCCAGACGGTCTCTTTCAAAGACATAAAAGTGAATTCCGTTTTCAATTGCCCAATTTATTTCTTCGTTTTCAATATAACCCATAATTAAAAGGGTGTAATCATTTGTGGGTAAAGCTTTCTTTACTTTAAATGCTTCTTCTGCACTGAAAACACTAAAATGCCTAATACCATATTTATAAGCTAAAGGACAGTAGTACTCTATACTGTGTCCGTAAGCATTTCCTTTTACTACAGAAGAAAAGGTAACATTTTTGTCTAACTGGTTATGAATAAAATCAATGTTGTTTTTTACAGCGCTTTCGGATAATTCTATGTGTGATGTATGAATCAAATTAATTTAAACTTTTAATTATTTGGTAAAACATATTTATGCCTGCTGGGAGTATTTTATCTGGAAAATCATAATCAGGATTATGCAATGCAGGTGTTTTTAAACCTGCACCTAAGCCAAACATAGCTCCTTTAATTTTTTGGGTAAATAAACCAAAGTCCTCACCCCATTTAAAGGGATATAATCTTTTAGTAATAGTATATCCGTTGTAATTCGCAGCATTTATTATACTTTCGACAGCTTTTGAATGGTTTATCGTTTCCGTAAAAACTTGTGTCCAAATAATTTCTGACTGGAGTTGGTTTGACACACATAACTCGTGGATGTAATTTACGAGTTCTTTCGTTTTTTTTTCCATTATTTTTCCAGACCAGCTTCGAATTGTGAAGTGAACTTCTCCAAAACCTGCTGAAACACCATATGCCAATTCACCCATGTTTACGTGAATAGGTGTTGCTAAGAAAAAATGTTTTGAGGCAACATCATTGAGCGTAATTTTATGGGCATATTGTAATAATGAAGCAATTGCTAAGCTAGGATTATTTCCTTTTTCTGGCTCTGCAGCATGCGATGTTTTTCCGTTTAATTTAATGATGATACTTTTTACATTTCCAGAAAACTCATTATCTTTAATAACAATTTCATCGGATGCATATCCGGGTAAATTATGTAATGCAAAAGCATAATCAATTTTAATATTTTTAAAAGCAATATCCTCAAGTACTGCTTTTGCACCTGTACCATTTTCTTCCGAAGGTT
>LAQA01000015.1:5386-7897 GCA_000981625.1 Flavobacteriaceae bacterium ASP10-09a | reverse complement strand
TGTCCGCATTTATGAGAAACACCTTCAATAATAGAGCGATGTTTAAAATCATTTGTTTCAATAATGGGTAAAGCATCAATATCACCTCGAATCATTACTGTAAGTCCATCAGATGTACCATTAAATGTCGCTATTACTCCAGTATGAGCAATTTTTTCAATTACCGAATTAGTTTCCTTTGTTAAAAATCGAATAATTTTTTCCTGAGTTTGAAATTCTTTACCAGATAATTCTGGATTCGCATGCAGCGATTTTCGAAGTGTCGTTATTTGGGTAATGAAATTGTTGTCTAACATTCATTATTTACTTTTTTAAACGCATTTCTAAATATGGATTTGTAAAACCAATTTTTTTGTAAAGATGAATTGCAGGATTACTTGCTTCTACGTGCAATGCAACATCGCCTTTAGCGTGCGAAACTGCAGTTTGCATTAACGTTTTACCAAGTCCTTTTCCCCTATATTCTTGATGTGTAGCAATATAAACTAGAATATTTTCAGGTATATATCCTCCCATTCCTGTTTGATTTATTACTGTAGCCCCTAAGATTATTTCATCTTCTTTAAGTAACATTACAAAGCCACCAAAGGAAGTGAATTCTTTAATAGCGTATTCTATTGATTTTTGAATGTCTTTTTTTGGATCTCCAAACTCTTGTAAATGTTCAAATAAAAATTGAACGATTGCTGTCTTTTCTTGGTTTGTAGGTTTGTTTTCCGGGGTAAAAATTATTGTTTTAATCATGCACGTATATTTCCCATAAGTTAGTGTAAATTATGAGGTTTTAAAGGGTTTATTGTCTTTATTAATTAGAAAATAGCATCACTTCTCTGCAAGCACCGTTAACAGTAGCTCTTGAAATTTTAAGCTGTAATAAATTGCAAGAAAGTATAAAATTGGAGTATATTTTAATACAAACCTCAAAACTTGTAAAAGTTATGAGGTTTAATATAAGTAAAATGAGGTGAGTTTATTTTACACCCATCAATTCAACATCAAAAATAAGTGTTGCATCTGGTGGAATCACTCCCCCAGCACCGGCTGCGCCGTAAGCTAAATTAGAAGGGATTACAAAACGTGCTTTATCTCCCACTTGTAATAATAAAATTCCTTCATCCCAACCAGCAATAACTTGTCCAAGACCAACATTAAAATCTATTGGGTCTTTTCTCTTATATGAAGAATCGAAAACCGTGCCATCTAATAATTGTCCTTTGTAATGCACAGAGACACCAGCACCTTTTGTAGCTTGTTTACCAGTTCCTTTTTGTAGTATTTGGTAACGCAAACCACTTTTAGTTTCTTCATAGCCAATAGCTACAGAATCTAATAATTCTTTTTGTTTTGCTTTCTCATCTGCATCACGTTTTTCCCTAGAACCTTCAAATGTTCTAAAAGCCTCTACAGCATTAAATATTTCTGCATCTTCACCAATTCTAACGATTTCAATAGAAGATAATTCGTCTCCTTGTGCAATTGCATCAACAATGTCTTGCCCCTCTATTACAGATCCAAAAACAGTATGTTTACCGTCTAACCATGGAGTAGGAACGTGGGTAATATAAAACTGACTTCCATTGGTCGCAGGTCCAGAATTAGCCATTGCTAATTTTCCAGGAGCATCATGTTTTAAATCTATATGAAATTCATCATCAAATTTATAACCAGGGTTTCCTGTTCCTGAGCCTTGTGGGCAACCACCTTGTACCATGAAATCTGGAATTACTCTGTGAAATTTTAATCCATCGTAATATGGTGTTCCTTGCTCTTTTACATCATTTTCTAAATTACCTTCAGATAAAGCAACAAAATTACCTACTGTTCCAGGAGTTTTTTCGTGTTCTAATTGTACTAAAATTTCACCTTTTGAAGTAGTGAATTTGGCATAGATACCGTTATTCATAATCTTTAAATTTTAATTTTTCCTCATCCTAATGCAGGATTCACAGTCTTAAGGTTTTTAATTAGACATTAGTTTTTGACTGTATTTAAACTAATCTTTTTATTTTTTAAATTCACTTGTAAAATGTAATTTTACTGATGGATATTTATTTTGTGTCATTTGAATCGTAAATTCAGAATCTGCTAAAAACACCAATTGTCCTTGCTTATCTTTTGCTAAATAACGTTGTTTTACTCGTTTAAAGTCAATAAACTCGTCACTTTTAGGATTCTCTGGTTCTACCCAACAAGCTTTATGAGCAGCTAAGTTTTCATAAGTACATTTTGCTCCATATTCATGCTCTAATCTGTATTGAATAACTTCATATTGCAGCGCACCAACAGTACCAACAACTCTTCGACCGTTCATGTCTAAAGTAAATAATTGAGCAACTCCTTCATCCATTAACTGATCTAAACCTTTATATAATTGTTTAGATTTCATAGGATCTGCATTATTTACATATCGAAAATGTTCTGGTGAAAAACTTGGGATTCCCTTAAAATTAAGAGCTTCGCCTTCTGTTAAAGTATCTCCAATTTTAAAGTTTCCAGTGTCATGAATACCAA
>LAQA01000015.1:4907-5297 GCA_000981625.1 Flavobacteriaceae bacterium ASP10-09a | reverse complement strand
AGGGAGCGTTTCTTTTAAATGTTCCTGAAACTATTTTTATAAATGCAAGTCTATCTCTATGCTTAGGATCCATATTTGCATGAATCTTAAACACAAAACCTGTTAATTTTTCTTCTTTAGAATCTACTAACCGTTCTTCAGCTTTTTTAGGTTGCGGCGAAGGTGCAATTTCTATAAAAGCTTCTAGCAATTCTTTTACACCAAAATTATTTAAAGCAGATCCAAAAAATACAGGTTGAAGTTTGCCTTCTAAATATTCTTCCTGATTAAAAGGAGGGTATACTTCATCTATCAATTCTATTTCTTCTCGTAAAGTGTCAGCTGCTGTTTCCCCAATAATTTTATCTAATTCTGGATTTGATAGATCGCTAAATTCAACTCCTTCAGATA
>LAQA01000015.1:946-4830 GCA_000981625.1 Flavobacteriaceae bacterium ASP10-09a | reverse complement strand
GAAAACTCATTGGTGTAACTCGCAAACCTAGCTTTTGCTCAACTTCATCTAATAAGTCAAAGGCATCTTTACCTTCTCTATCTAATTTATTGATAAAAACTAGCATTGGTATGCTTCTCATTCTACAAACCTCTACTAATTTCTCTGTTTGTGGTTCTACACCTTTAGCAACATCAATTACAACAATAACACTATCTACAGCAGTCAAAGTTCTAAAGGTGTCTTCTGCAAAATCTTTATGACCAGGAGTATCTAGAATATTTATTTTTTTGTCTTTGTAAATGAAGGCTAAAACAGAGGTTGCAACAGAAATACCACGCTGACGTTCAATCTCCATGAAATCTGAAGTTGCACCTTTCTTAATTTTATTATTTTTTACAGCACCAGCTTCTTGAATTGCTCCACCAAAAAGTAGTAATTTTTCTGTTAACGTCGTTTTACCTGCATCGGGATGCGAGATAATACCAAAAGTTCTTCTGCGTTCTATTTCCTTTAAAAAATTCATCTACAAAAATTAGTGTGCAAATATAGGTTTTATTCTATAATTTATCTCTTGATTTTAAAGGGATACCTATTAAAAACAAGTCCAAGATTTCATGGAATTTAATACATTATTAATTCGCATTAAATTTTCACAAAATATTTTATCAATCTAAAACTTCAATGGTCATCTTAATATCCTCTATAGGCCATTCATCTACACCTACTTTTACCCTTGATATTTTATCTAAAGTATTAAAACCTGATATTACTTCGCCAAAAACAGTGTGCTCATTATCTAAATGGTGATTTCCATTTCTATTGTGTACCATATAAAATTCAAACGGACTTGATAATTTGTTAGGGTTTTTTTCCCATTGTCTAGCAGCAGCCAGCGCACCGTATTTATGAGTTCTATTATTTTTAAACTCAGGTCTTAATAAATAGTTACCATACAATCTTCGTTGACTTCTAGTATAGGTTTCATCAGAATTCCCTCCTTGAATTACAAAGTTTTTTGCTACTCTGTATATCACAGTAGTATCAAAGTACTTTAATTTGGTTAAGAAAATAAAATTGGCTCTGTGGACGGGAACATCATCGTATAATAGCAATTTTATTGTACCAAATTTTGTTGTAATACGTATTTTGTTTTCTTTATTTTGTTTCCCATATTCTGTAAAAAAAGCTTCAACATTGTCTTTATTTAAGCTATCCCAAGGTTTAATAATTTTCTTTTCTAAATTATTTTCGATAACATTCTTTTTATTTTTCGTTGAATTTTCTGTTTTTTTAATTTTTAGTGGAGCACTTTCTTTGCACTGATAAAAAGAGAGGACACCTACAATTAACAGAAGTTGTATTATAATTTTCATAAAAATTAGTAGGTTTATATTCTTCAAAGATAAATCATCATAATAAAAGAATAAGAAAATTTGATTGTTTTCATACATTTTCATGATTTATTGGTAATTCATTCCTTATTTTTGTTAAAATGATAGAGTACGTTATTTTAGTAAATGAAAACGATCAACAGATTGGTTTAATGGAAAAAATAGAAGCACATGAAAAAGCAGTATTACATAGAGCTTTTTCAGTTTTTATTTTTAATAAGAAAGGAGAGTTAATGCTGCAACAAAGAGCTGCATCTAAGTACCATTCTCCATTGTTATGGACAAATACATGTTGCTCTCATCAAAGAAGTGGAGAAAGTAACTTAGAAGCAGGAAGAAGAAGGTTGCAAGAAGAGATGGGTTTTGTAACAGAGATTACAGAAGTGTTTTCTTTTATTTACAAAGCACCTTTTGACAATGGCCTAACAGAGCACGAATTTGACCATGTGATGATTGGTAAATATGAAGCGCCTCCCAATGTAAACAAGGAGGAAGTAGAAGCTTATAAATGGATGCAATTAGCCGATGTAAAGAAAGATATCGAAGAAAATCCTTCGATTTATACTGCTTGGTTTAAAATTATTTTTGAAAAATCTTTTAAAAAATTAACAAATGCCTAAAGTAACAGTTCATAGAAAAGCGCATTTCAATGCAGCGCATCGATTATATCGAAAAGATTGGAGTGATGAGAAAAACTTTGAAGTTTTTAATAAATGTAGCAATCCTAATTTTCACGGACATAACTACGAATTAATTGTTTCTTTAACAGGAGAAATTGACAATGAAACAGGGTATGTATTTGATTTAGGAATTCTAAAAAATCATATTAAGTCTGAAATAGAAGATGCTTTTGATCATAAAAATTTGAATTTGGAAGTGCCAGAATTTAAAGATTTAAATCCTACCGCAGAAAACATTTGTGTGGTTACTTATCAAAAATTAAGAAATTTGTTACCAACTAACTTAGACTTAGAAGTTACATTATACGAAACCCCAAGAAACTTTGTAAGCTATTCAGGTTCTTAGTATATTGGTATAATTAAAATAAAACGCCTCGTTTACAAACTGTAAACGAGGCGTTTTTATTATTAAATAGAAAATTAATTAGTCTTTTAACTTTCCTTTAAATTCTTCAAATTTACTAGCAACTTTTTTAGGCCAGCTGTTATTAGAAGTGTCTACATCTGCAGTTTCAAAATCTGGATCTACTACAATGTTTGTAATTTCTTTGTTCGAAGCAAAAACTCTTTTAGCAGTGGTGTCGCTTCTCATCCATATTTGAGCAGGGAAAGTTTCTCTTTTTGTAGTGCCATCTTTATATGTTAATTCTACAATAATTGGCATTATCAAACCTCCTGGTTTTTCAAATTCTACAGAATAAATAAAAGCAGGCACCTCTTGCCCATCAGCATATGAATCCATAGCATTTGCGTTAGCATCCTCCTTTTTATCAGTTATGTATACCAAATCACCTAAGCCATCAAAATATTGCTTGTATTGCGCTTTCAATTTTGTAACTCTTTCATTTGGCTTATCAGTTAAATACAATGGTTTTACTTCTTTAATACCAATATCTGTTACATCTGTAGTATAGAACCATCCTCTAAAAAACCAATCTAAATCCATACCAGATGCATCTTGCATAGACCTAAAGAAATCTTCTGGTGTTGGGTGTTTAAACATCCAACGTTTTGAATACGTTCTAAATGCGTGATCAAATAATTCTGGGCCCATAATTGTTTTCCTTAGCATGTATAAACCAGCAGCTGGCTTCGAATATGCATTTGGTCCGAATTGTTTTACATAATCTCCTTGAGACATAATAGGAGATATGTTAGATTGATCTCCACCCATATATCTTGTAATTTCTTTTGCAGGATTAGAAGCAAATAACTCTGCATCATAAACATCTTCTGCTAAAATTTCAACAAAAGAGTTTAACCCCTCATCCATCCAAGTCCATTGTCTCTCATCAGAATTTACAATCATTGGAAAAAAGTTATGTCCAACTTCATGAATAATTACACCTACCATTCCTTTCTTAGTTCTATCAGAATACGTACCATCTTCATTTGGTCTCCCAAAATTGAAACAAATCATTGGATACTCCATTCCTTGTCTCTCTGAATGTACAGAAACAGCTTTCGAATATGGGTAATCAAATGTTAATTTAGAGTACTCAATTAAAGTAGTAGCAATCGCTCTTGTAGAATGTTCTTCCCATAGAGGATTTCCTTCTTTAGGATATAATGAGGTTGCCATTACAGATTTACCATTAATATTTACAGCCATCGCATCCCATATATATTTTCTTGAAGTTGCAAAAGCAAAATCACGAACACGCTTTGCTTTAAACTTCCAAGTTTTTGTTCCTGTAGCTCTTCCTTTTTCTGTTTTCTCTGCCTCTTCTTGTGTTACAATTAGAATCGGATTATCAAAAGATTTTCTTGCTTTTTCAAAACGCTTACGTTGTGTTTTAGTAAGTACATCTTTTTCATTTTGCAAAGTACC
>LAQA01000015.1:373-723 GCA_000981625.1 Flavobacteriaceae bacterium ASP10-09a | reverse complement strand
TAATTCCATTGAATACTAAATTCAAAGGTATCTCCAGGAGCTAGTGCTCTGGTTAAATTAATACGCATCATAGTGCTGTTAATAGTGTGAGATAAAGGTTTACCATTACTTTCTACTTTCGTAATATTGTATCCAAAGCCTTTCTTTTGTTCCATAAAAGAACTTTTAAAATTATCTGGAGTTACAAAAGCCGCAGCACTGTTAGATTTAGCTAACGGAGTTTTAGAATCGTCTGCCCTCATGTTTTGATCTAGTTGTACCCATAAATATTCTAAATTATCTTTAGAATTATTGTGATACGTAATATTTTCATCCCCATAAATTGTGTTGGCAGCCTCGTCTAAACGAAT
>LAQA01000015.1:0-150 GCA_000981625.1 Flavobacteriaceae bacterium ASP10-09a | reverse complement strand
AAGGGCTCGAAAATAAGCATATATAAGCAGTTTTGTTAAATTTCGTTAAAATTTTAACAAATCTTTATATAAAAAAGCGATGTGAAAATTAATTCACATCGCTTTTTAAATTTATTGTTAAAATAAAATTTAGTTTTTCATTTTTGTTTT
>LAQA01000062.1 GCA_000981625.1 Flavobacteriaceae bacterium ASP10-09a | reverse complement strand
TAAAGAAAAACGGAGCTATTGCTTCACTTTCTTTAGGTGCAGAGCGTAAATTTTCTTTTAAACATAAAGAAAACAAACAAAGAGTTGATGTTATTTTAGAAAATGGTAGTTTATTAGTGATGAAAAAAGGGACACAAACGAATTGGTTACACCGATTACCACCAACTAAAAAAGTGAACTTACCAAGAATTAATTTAACATTTAGAACCATAGAATTATAATCTTATACTTACTTTTGCTGAAAATATTTTCTCATTGGACAATAATAATCAACAGTCAATAAACCTTAACAAGTATATAAGTTCTTCAGGCGTTTGTTCTCGTAGAGAAGCAGAAAAATTTATAAAAGAAGGTAGAATTACTATAAATGGTAAAGCAACTCAATTAGGAAATAGAGTTGGTAAAAAAGATGTTGTAAAGTTTGATGGACGCCTAGTAGAACCAAAAAACATCACATTATATATTGCTTTAAACAAACCTGTTGGTATTGTCTCTACGACAGATGATAGAGAACCAAATAATATTGTACAGCATGTAAATTATCCAGAAAGATTGTTTCCAATTGGACGTCTAGATAAACCCTCTGAAGGGCTAATTTTTTTGACTAATGACGGAGATATTGTTAACAAAATTTTACGTGCAGGTAACAATCACGAAAAAGAGTATTTCGTTTCTGTTGACAAATCTATTACGGGTGACTTTATTGAAAGCATGGGAAATGGAATTCCAATTTTAGGAACCGTTACTAAAAAATGTAAAGTAGAAAAGGTAAGTGATAAAATATTTAAAATTGTTTTAACACAAGGCTTAAATCGTCAAATTCGTAGAATGTGCGAGTACTTAGGTTACGAAGTAACGAAGTTAAAGCGCACAAGAATCATGAATGTAGAACTTGGCTATTTACAGACAGGAGATTGGCGAGAATTAACAGAAGAAGAAATGAAGGAAATCAACAAAATGATTTCTAGTTCATCAAAAACAGAAGAAGCATCGGAAGTTAAAGAGAAACCAAAACAAGCTAAACCAAAGAGAAATAAAGCGCCTACAAAAAATGACTTCAATAAAAAGAGTGCATCTTTTAGGAAATCGTCACCAAAAAGTAAAAGAAACACTTCTGGTTTCACATCCAAAAGAAAATAAGATAGCCTCTTGGGTGTTCCTTTATCTTGATGACTATCAGGACCAAAGTCAGACTTTTTAATATAATTTACTCTCGTTCCTTTAAAGAGGATTTCCTTTTCAAACCTTAACGAACAGATTTGAAGCAAAAGCAATACATAAACCTAGGTTTAAGATCAAAAAATATATAGAACTATATGGGTGTTAAATATATATAATTTAAAAATAAATAGACTGTACTTTATACTCTCTATTTTTATCAGAAGACTCTATTGAATTAACTCTTAAAGCACTTAGTCATTAATATTGAAAGTGAATTTATTGTTTAGTTCACAAATTAAGAACAATCTAATTTATA
Organism: Flavobacteriaceae bacterium ASP10-09a; assembly: GCA_000981625.1. Classification (GTDB taxonomy): domain Bacteria; phylum Bacteroidota; class Bacteroidia; order Flavobacteriales; family Flavobacteriaceae; genus Polaribacter. The sequence goes on along the minus strand of LAQA01000062.1, from coordinate 22,705 downwards.
CCTTTTCTAGTTTTAAATTATTTATAAATATTCTTTTAAATGCTAAATATTTTTAAGAATTTACTCGTTAATCTTGACAAATAATTTATAAAAAATATAAGGGTAATGAAGAAAACCATTACTATAGCAATATCTGTAAATGAATCAAGATTATTTAATGCAATCACAAGTTTTCCTATTTGAAATATTAGAATCGTTGATATAATGAAAAGGATAATTTGATGTATTGTGTTCTTTAGCATGGAAGAAAAATTAATAGTTAACAAAAAAATGATTCAATTTAGTTTCTTGCTTATTTGAAACATTTTTTTGGCAAAGATCACAAGTTTGTTGAAAAATATTTTAATTTGTAGATGAGATACAATTTCATTAGGTTTAAATGCAATCTTAACCCCTTTAACAGTATTAATACAATTTGAGAAGTATCATAAATAGAAAGAACAATTATCATGGCATTGTTCTTTCTATTTATTTTTAAAAACTTATTTGTAAGTTAATTTTCAGCAGAAAAGTGAAATTTAATAAAAAACCTAAAGCATTTAATTTTATTATGGAAACCTCTTTGGTTCTTAACATCGCAATATTAAAATTCACCAATTTAATTTATTTGGATAATTCTTTTTTAGATATTTTTTTAAAATGATAATATCGTCTTTTGAAGTTAAATCAGGTACATGCTCAGATATAGGAATTCCTAATACAGCTTTAGAATTTTCTTTTACCATATTTAAAATTGCTGTTGGTAATTCTTTTTCTTTTCTAATAGAATGAACAGGGCAGCTTTTTAAGTATGAATAAATTAGATTTCCATCTAATTTAAAAATATTCATACTCACTCTTATTTTACCCAAATTATCTTTGTAATTATTGGCAGTTTCAATTGATGGTTTTTCAACAATATTTTTGAGATAATTTTTATCATCTAAATTAACAATAGCAAAACTTAAAATTTTTTCTAGTGAGAATTCTAATTCATCTCTATTGTAGCTTATAAATGCATTTAAGGTAGTTGTTTCTCTTAATCTTTTTAAAGCTTTTTCAGAATATAGATTATCACTATTACAGACTGTAAATTGTTGGTGTTTTAAATGAGGAAACTGTTCAATTGCCTGAAAAACAGCATCAGAAGTTCCAAAAGGCTTTATCCTATTCTTCGGAATATATTGTATTGCATAAGAAATATTTAATTTATTAAAATTATTATCAGCATTCTTTTTTCCATAAAATTCTTTAAATAAACGACCTCTCTCATTAATTACGATATAGATATTTTTATAACCTGCTTTTTTGGCATTGTACAAAATATAATCCATTAATGGTCTACCTTGATTACCTAGGCTAATTAAACTCTTAGTTTTAATATTTGCTTCATCTTCATCCTCTTTAGTAACTTTATTAGAAGTAGATGGTTTTTTCATTCTGGACGACATTCCTCCAGCCAAAATAATTAAATTATCATGCATATTTTATTTAAATAAATTTATCTCTGACACGCTTGCACCTTTATCAACAGAAACACTATAAGCATCTTTAGCTCCAGCATTTAAAATTGCTTTTATAATATGTGCTTCTTTATTTCTAGGAGATAAAACGGCAATACTTCCCCCACCTCCAGAACCAACAATTTTAGCACCTAAAGCACCAGCATTTATAGCAGCATTAATCATATCGTCAATTTTAGGAACTGTGATTTTTAAAAAATTTTTCAAATAATGGTGATGTTGATTCATTAAATCACCAATCTTATTCATATCTAATTTTTCTTTTTTGAATTCTAAAAGCGCTTCTTTAGTCACATTATAATTCCCAATAGCAGCTTCTAAATAAGGTTTTAAGTCCTCTGTTAAAAATGAAAGGTACATTTCTAAATTTTCAATTTTTGCTTCCTCAATTTTAAAATATTTAATATTTTTTTGCACTTCAGTTATCGCTTTCCAAGATTTCTCTTTTAGTTTTTTTAATAATCCTAAAGTTTCTTTTGGAACCCCAGATTCTGCCATAATTAACCCAGTTAAAGGAGCCTGTAAAACTTGATAAGAAAAATTATTTCCTGTTTCTAAATAGATGATATTTCCTAATCCAATGCTGAATTGATCCATTTTTCCTCCAGGATTATTAAACTCTAAGACCTCTGATTCGAATGCTAATTGTGAAATAGATTCAGGAGTTAATAATTCTTTTGGGCCAAATGCCTTTAGTAAAAAATGAACCCAAGAAACGACTAATGCAGAAGAGCTAGAAGTACCAGCATTTATTGGAATTGTTCCTGTAATTTCAATATTAAATCCATTGTTAGGAATACAATTATATCTATTTAAAACTTTAAGAGTTGAAATAAAAAAATCTTCTTTCTCTAAATTTAATACTTTATGATTTATATTAATTGTTCTTTTTTGGTTGATGTTTGGTAAATTAATATTAAAATTAGTTGAATTATTTTCTATTGCTTTTAAAGTAATATGCCTATTAATTGCACACGCAATAATAGGTAAACCTAAATAATCTTGATGATCTCCAAACAAACAAGTTCTCCCAGGAGCGATTGACGTAATTTCTCTCATTAGTTATTTTTTTCTACAAATTCGTTATCAGCAAAATAGATTCCTTTTTTCTTCCATCTTTTTTGAAGATTTTTTAAAGCAGATTTAAAAGATTTAAAATTTTTGTTTTCGTTTTTTGTCCAACCAATCTCTGCATATGCCGCAATTCTTGGAAAAACTCTAAAATGCATTTCACCATTTGTAGGAATCCATTCTCCCCACATTTGAGCACCCAAACCAATAATTTTATCATGGTGTTTTTTAGCTAATTTTTCAGGAATCGGATTAAAAGAATATGCTTTAGATAGTGGTAGGTTTTTGTATCTGTAATCTAAATAAGTGTAGGAGTGAAGTGAGTTTACAATTTCATACCCACTACTAGCTGCAGTAGAAATTAGATCAATATCACCTTTCCAAAAATGAACAATACTTTCTTTTGCTAATTTTTGAGTAGTTTTAGTGTCTTCTTTATTTTGATAAAAATGTAAATTATGACCCATAATTTCATTCCATCCCATCATTCTTCTACCCTTACTTTGTAAGTACTTAGAGATATTGTTTGTGAAATACACTTGCAAATCAGCAGGTGTTTTTAATTCTTTTTCCTTCATGTAGTTTCTTACAGATATTGAAGATTTCCAATGATTGTATTTTACTTCATCACCTCCTATATGAATTACTTCTGATGGGAAAAGTGCGATAACTTCATCTAAAACATCCTTTAAAAACTTAGTTACTCTAGGGTTTGTAACATCATAAACATCTTTGCCAACTCCAAATTTAATCGGAACTTCTATTTCTTTTTTTGAAGTTCCTAACCAGGAATATGAAGCAATTGCTGCCGTTGAATGACCTGGCATTTCTATTTCTGGAACAATCGTAATATGTCTTTCTTTTGCATATTGTATAACCTCTTTAATCTCTTTCTGTGTATAGAAACCTTCATGAGGTTCCGCAGACTGCATAGGACTTTCCCACATTAATGGGCCAATTTGTGTGCTTTTTCTTTTAGAGCCTATTTCAGTAAGTTTTGGATATTTTTTTATTTCAATTCTCCAACCTTGATCATCAACCAAATGCCAATGGAAAACATTCATTTTTAAAAGAGCCATTTCATCTAGTAACATTTTCACTTGTTGCATTCCTTTAAAATATCGAGCTTCATCCAACATAAAAGCTCTCCATTTAAATCTAGGAGCGTCTTTAATTCTAACCTCTTTTAGTTTTATTAATTTTTCATATTTAGAAAAATAAGAATTGGAAGAACAATATTGAATTAAACTTTGCACAGCATAAAACCAACCTTTTTCATCTAAAGCACAAATAGTAATTCCGTCTTCAGAGATTGATAGTTCATACCCTTCGTTAGCTAAACTTTCATCAACCTTAAAACTTATAGATTTCTTTTTTAGACTCTGAAATTCAGTAGATTTAAGGTTTAAATTATAATCATCTTTAAAGTATTTTTGTAATATTTCTGCTGATTTATTACTTTGTTGGATACTTATAATCAGGGTGTTTTCATTAATAATCAATGTGCTTTTACCAAAAGAAAAGTATTGAGGTTTAGGAATAATATTGATGTCTTGTGAGTTTGTTGTCAAAATAGGAATAAAAAGGAAAGAAATAAATAAAGGTAGAATTTTATATTTCATGTTTATTAGAGTTTGATTATTTAAAAATAGTGTTTTTTATAATTTCATTTTTAAAAATGATAAATGATATTTTATTCCAAAATTGAGAAAAGAACTATTTAAATTTCCTCCTTTAGCTTTTACAAAGCCAGTAGCAGTTCTAAAACTAAGTGTATTATTTAGTTTGTAGCTAAAGCCAGCACTTGGTTTTACAATTAACCCTTCACCAGTACTAATACCACCACCACCAGCAGCACCTCCTAAAACTTGCATAAATAAAGTTACTTTGTTATTTAAAAAATTATTTGTTTTTAAGCCTAAACCAACAATTCCTTCTCCATAAGCACCAGCATCTCCAAAGTTCGCAAAAGATGTTTGCCCAGCAGCATATAAGTTTTTAGTAAAGCTTAAATTTATTTGTAAAGAAATTTGATGTAAATTCTCTGTTGGATTGCGATCTCTTTTCGCTTTAAAATAAATGTCTTGTTTTGTAATAACTTCAAAACCTTTAAATTTTCCTGTAGAGAAAGATTTTTCTTGAGATATAATCCCATTTCTATCTACATAATATTTTAAACCAACTCCAAATGAGGAAGTATAAAAATAGGAATCTGGAGACATTACAAAACCTTTATTTAAGGATAGAAAAATACTGCTATTAATTTTTTGCTCAATAGATAAATCAGGATACAATAAAAAACCTCCTTTAGTATCTACGCCACCTCCGCCACCTGCTCCAAAACCAAGTTTGGCAAGAATGTTTGTTCTATTTTTATTAAATGAAAAATGATATCCACCACCTAAAAACACATCCATATAACCAGCTTTTATTCCATCATAAGCACCATCTACTTTTAAGAAAGTAAACCAATTCTCAGAAAAGTAAGAGGCCAATTCAAAACCCGCAAGTTTAATAGTTGCTCTATCAAACTTTTGAACATTAATATTAGTATCATCACCTTTTATCATTAAATTATTTAAATGAAACATTAGCGATGTTCTTTTTGAATTGATATTCCAATCAGATTTTATAAAATCTACAAAATTAAATTCATTTTCGGATACTTCATAATCAGTAAACTCATAATCTAAAGGAATTTCTAATCCTATATTTAGTTGATGGCCTTTTATGTTTCCACCGTCAAAAAAATCAACGTAACTCCACCCAGAATTGATAGAGAAATTCTTAAAATTATATCCTAAATTAAAATGCGGTAAAATAAATGCACCACCGCCATCAGGGGCACCAGCGCCACCTCCACCACCAAAATGAAATCCTGTGTCAATGTAAAAATTAGTAGTAAAATATTTTTTAATCCCTGCATTGACACCCAATGTAAAAAAACCTCCTTTGTTTCCAGAAACAGCTCCATAAATGCCTAAACCAGCATAAGACCAATCATTTATCATTAAGTTATAATGAATTCCGGTAAAACCTATATTTGGGTCATTTTCTGGTAAATCAAGAGATAGAAAATCTAGTTTTGCAAAAGCTGTTTGGGTTTTCTTTTCCGGAACAATTTCATTCTGAGAAAATAAAAACGGATTTGAAAACATCATTGAGAATAAAAAAATATACTTTTTCATGTAATGAGTTTATCTTTTTTTAATGGTAATAATTACTGTTTTTGAAGTAGGAGTATTGCTAATATCTGCTTTGCTTTTTAATGGAACCAAAACATTGGCTTCAGGAAAATAGGTTGCTGTACATTGTCTCGGTATGCTATATGGTACTACTAAAAAACCTTTTGCTTCTCTTTTTTCATTGTTAAAATGACTTGTTAAATCTACTAAATCTAATTTTTGCAAACCCAAACTATTCATGTCATCTGAATTCATAAAGACAACTCTTCTTTCGTTTAAAACACCTCTGTATCTATCATTTAAGCCATAAATAGTAGTGTTGTATTGATCATGAGTTCTTATCGTCATCATCATAAATTGATTGTTTTTTAATTCAATTTCTGAAGGTTTATTAATACTAAAGTTTGCTTTTCCTGTAGCTGTTGGTTTAAAATCATTTTCTCTCGCATTGTTAGGTAAATAAAATCCACCCTTAACTCTTACTCGTTTATTGAAGTTTTCAAAACCAGCAATTGTAGCTTCAATTTTATTACGAATTAAATCGTAGTTAGACTTTAAATTTATCCAATTTGTAGTTGAGTTTTTTAAAGTTAAGTTCGCTAAATTTGCTACGATTGCGGTTTCACTCAATAACTTTTCAGAACAAGGTTCTAAGTGTCCTTTAGATTGATGTACAACACCCATAGAATTTTCTACAGAAACAAACTGTTCTCCAGAAGCTTGATAATCTTTTTCTGAACGTCCCAAACAGGGCAAAATCAAAGCTTTTTTACCAGTAATTAAATGACTTCTATTTAGTTTTGTAGACACCTGAACTGTTAAATTACATTTACGCAAAGCATCTGCAGTAAATTCAGTATCTGGAGTCGCAGAAATAAAATTCCCTCCCATTCCAAAAAATACTTTAGCTTTCTTTTGATGCATCGCTTCAATGGCTTCAACAACGTCAAAACCATGTTTTCTAGGAGCTTTAAATTTGAATTCTTTTTCTAAACTGTTCAAGAATGAAGCTTTTGGTCTTTCCCAAATTCCCATAGTTCTGTCTCCTTGAACATTAGAATGTCCACGAACTGGACAAGTTCCTGCACCTTTTTTACCGATACTTCCTTTTAAAAGTAGAATATTTACAATCTCACGAATATTATCAACCGCATTTTTATGTTGTGTTAAGCCCATCGCCCAACAAATAATTACTTTATCATTATTGATAATTAGTTCTGCAGCCTTTTCTATTTCCTTTAATGCTAAGCCTGTTTGTGGTATTAAATCATCAATAGAATAGGTGTCTAAATCTTTTAAAAGAGTATCTAACCCATCAGTCTTCTCGTTAATGAATTGATGGTTGAAAACAGAATTAGGTTTATCATCTTCTTTTTCTTTCATCAACTTTAAGATGATTTTTAACAAAGCAACATCACCATTTATTTTTACTTGAAGGAAGAGGTCTGTTAAGTTTTGACCTTTTCCAATCCATTTTAAAGGATTTTGAGGGTCTTTGTAATTTATTAAACCAACTTCTGGAAGTGGATTTATAGTGATGATTTTCCCACCTTTCTTTTTAGTTTCACTTAAAGCAGTTAACATTCTTGGATGATTTGTTCCTGGGTTTTGCCCTATTACAATTATCAAATCGGCATGATTAAAATCATCTAAAGTAACCGATCCTTTTCCTATTCCCAAAGTTTCAGAAAGTGCTACACCACTAGATTCATGACACATATTAGAACAATCAGGTAAATTGTTGGTTCCAAATTGACGTACAAAAAGTTGATATAAAAATGCGGCTTCATTGCTTGTTCTTCCTGAAGTGTAAAAAATAGCTTCATCAGGAGAGTTCAGCTCATTTAGCTCCTGAGCAATCAATTGAAAAGCCTTACTCCAAGAAATTTCTTCATAATTATTTTTTCCTTCGGGCAAATACATTGGATGTGTTATTCGTCCACTTTTACCAATTTCATAATCAGAAAACTTAGCCAATTCATCTACTGAGTGAGATGCGAAAAATAAAGGAGAAACTTTATTTTTAGTTGCTTCTTCAGCAACTGCTTTTGCACCATTTTCACAATATTCAGCTAAAAAAGCTCTTTTTTCATCAGGATCTGGCCATGCACAACCAGGGCAATCAAAACCATCTTTTTGATTAATGTTTTTTAATAAACTAATTCCTTTTACAATGCCAACTTCATTTTTTACATGGGTTAATGCAGATACTATTGCTTTTAAACCAACAGAAGTTTTTGGAACTTTCGTTAATTTAATTCCCGTTAATTTTTCTGGTGGTTGTGCTGCTGTTTTTTTAGACATTTTCTAAATTATTTAGATAATTTGGGTTGGAATAAATTGTCATTTTTTGATCTCTTGTAAAACCAATTAAACAAATCCCAAATTCTTTTGCAAAATCTACGGCCAAAGAAGAACAAGCAGAAACTGCAATTATAATTGGTATTTTAGCAATAAAAGCTTTGCTTACAATCTCATAAGAGACTCGACCACTAACTACTAAAAAATTGGCTTTTTTTAAATTATTTTTATGTAGTAAATCACCAACTGTTTTATCAACGGCATTATGCCTTCCAAGATCTTCTTTAATAGTTAGTAATTCTTGATTTTTATCAAATATTGCAGCTGCATGACTCCCTCCAGATTTTTTAAATGTCTCTTGGAAAGCAGTCATTTCTAATTGCATTTTAAATAAGTTTTCTGATGAGAAAAATGTGCTTTCTAGCCTTTCTCCTGTAACCTTTAAGTCTTTTAATTCTTGTTTACCACAAATACCACAAGAAGAAACAGATAATAGAGTACGCTTGTTTAAATATCCTTTTCCTAAATCATCTTTAGAAATTGTAATATTTATTATTGATGTAATTTTAGATTCTTCTTTAATTATTTTGAAAACTAAAGGAGAAGTTTTCTTGTAAATGTCTTCAGCAAAAAGTAACCCTCTAATTAACTCTATATCATCATTTGGAGTTCTCATAACGACAGTATAAGACTCATTATTAATGTTAATTTGAAGAGGAGCTTCTACCACTAAAAAATCATTTACTTTCTGATAATTTTTTAATGATATTTTTAAACCTTGGTATTTTATAGTTTGCATAAAAAAAGGAAAGAAATGCTTTCTCCACAAACTTAATGAAAAACTGTAGTATAAAAAAAGTCTTGAAATAAATTCAAGACCTCTTCCGTGTTTTAAACCCCTAAAAATAAAACACACTAATTAACAAATATAAATAAATTTATTATAATTGTTAAACAATTAAAAGATTTTCTTAAACAGTACTTTCCTCAACGTTTTGAACAAATAATTGATTTTAAATTATTTTGCTGGTCAGTTGTAAAGAATATATAAGTTGTTCCTCCGTCTTTTATATTGGTTTCTTTTCTAATTTGTGCAACTGTTTTTGGGAAATTTCTTGTTGTAATATTTGCTTTTTTATCGGTTAAAACTTTCTTTAGTTTTTTCTTGTCGTAATTTAATACATTTTCAATTTTAAAACTCCTTCCAGGAAAGTCAATTAATTTTGCTGATGTATATAAATGTGAATGTTGATGTAATTTAAATACATCTAATTGTTTTGATATTTGATGAAATCCACCAGATTTTAAAATCGCGGCATTAGGTTCATATAAATATGACAGAGGCTCAGAATAATTAGAATTCACTTCTTCCTTTAATTCGAAATTAAATTTTTGAACGTCTTCTTTTTGAATATTAACTGTTTTTATTTGAATCTTTTTCTGGTAATTTTTTTCTAATAAAAGAAGCACTTCTTTTACCTCATTTTTAATAGCAACTATATGTATTTCTTTAACGAATTTTAATTCTGAAATAGCGCTAGAAATATCTAATATCGGTGAATTTTTTAATAAAATATGATTGGTTTTTGTAAATAAAAAATCAATATTTTTCGGGACATTCGGTAAGCAATCTTTTAATAAAAATACTTTTCCTTTTAGATCATTTCTTCTTGAAGGATCTATATAAATACAATCAAAATTTGTATCGATTTTTTTTAAAAATGTAATTCCATCATTATAAACAGTGACGATATTTTTTACATTTAATTGTTGATAATTGTGTTTTACAATTACTGATAAATCCTTGTTAATTTCACAATGAATTACATTTTTAAATTGCTTCGAAAAATAGAGGCAATCCACTCCGAAACCACCAGTAATATCAATTATAGAATTGCCCGAAATTAATTTCGATTTGTAATTGGCAGTAATTTCTGAGGAAGTCTGCTCAATGCTTATTTTTGCTGGATAGTAAATGTTTTTAGTTGAAAACCAGATTTTTAGTTTTTGCTCAGATTTTTGTTTTGCAACAATTTGATTTGCTAATTCTTGTATCGAAACATTATCAAAAGGACTACCTCTTAAAATCAATTTTGTAATGTTAGATTTTAAATTGTCAGTAATAAATTGCTGAACTATTGGATGTAATATAGCAGTATTCAAAGATTCTTTAAATATCTTTTGTGATAGATTTTACAATTTTATTCTCAGATAAAAACTCTTTTAAAATTACTTTTAATGCTGTGTATAAAGGAACAGCTGTAATCATTCCAACCACACCAAAAAGTAATCCACCAATAACAATAATTAAAAATATTTCTAGTGGATGAGATTTCGTTGTTTTAGAAAAAATAAGAGGTTGACTTGCAAAATTATCAACTAATTGAGCAATTAAATACCAAAATAGTATCCATAATGAAGTTGATAAAATTTCTGTTTGAAAGTCTAAACCAATGTTACTTGTCATAGATAAAACAAACATTATAACAGCCCCAATCATTGGTCCAACATAAGGGATTAGGTTTAATAATGCACATAAAAATGCAATAACTACAGCATTATGAATGTCAAAAGCTAATAAGATGATTGTGTAGAAAATAAATAAAATTGTAATCTGAAATAGTAATCCTATAAAATACCTTGACAGTAAGTCATTAATGGTTTCTAAAGACTTTGAGAATCTTCCTTCTGTCCCATTTGGAATCATTGTCATTATACCTTTTTTCAGTAATCGGCTATCTTTCATAAAAAAGAATGAGATAAACAATACTGAAAACAAACCAACACTTAATGATCCTAAAGCTCCTAAAACAGAATTTAATAAGTTAGGAATCTCTTTAAACTGAGAAACAAAATCTACATTTTTTATTTCACTTAAAACATCAATCCCTTTTGATGAAAAGTATGCTGTTGTTTGATTAAATATTTGCTGAACATTTTCCTGTAATTTATCCACTTCTAAAAGAGATAAACTTTTGCCTTGTTCTAGAATCAATGGAATAAACAAGAACACTAAACCCGTTAATAAACTTAACATTAAGAGCATGGTTGCTATTACAGCAATAGTGTTTGGGAGTTTTAATTTTCTTCTTAAAAAAATAATGACAGGTCTAGCAATCAATGATAAAATTCCTGCAATAATTATGTAAATGATTACGGATTGAATGGTGTATAAAAAGTAACCTAATAGTAAAATACCTAGAACAATTCCTATGGCTCTTAAAATTCCGTTTGTTATTGTTTTTGAATTCATTAGTTGTATCCTTTTACTGATCCCATACTTAATTTATTACCACCTTTAAACGTATGGTTCGTAGGTAATAAAGCACCGCTTTCTGTGAGTTTCCAATCTTCCCAAGTTGCAGCTGTTCCAATCATTTTCATACTTGGAACCGTCATTTTAAAACTTAAAGGAACATTATCAGAGTCTAAAAGCCAAAGATAAGAATCTCCAGGAGTTGTGCCACCAGTTGTATATTTTATTAAAAGGGCATCTTTATCATCTGCTTTTTGAATACTCCTAATTGTTCCGTCGTCAAATAACTTATGTGGAGCAACCAACCAAAAAGAATCATTATTAAAAATATCCCATGCTTTTTTTACAATCTTAGAATCAGCATTTTTTTGTTTTTTATTATTGAAATAAACAGTACTATTTTCCTTCTTATTAGGATGTAAATTCACACGTATTGTATCCCAAGAAACGTCTACAATATGTTTTTCTTTGTCCCATTTAAAATGTCTTCTACCACCAAAACTCCATTCTAAATAACGAGTTTTCTTATATGCTTGGTGATTAATTGCTTTTAAAATATTGTTAGCAAGTTGATTGGCTTTTGGGTTATAAGCTTTCACTTTGCCCATATTTAACTCCATGCCAAATAAAGAAAGAGTGTGTTTTGTTGGTAGTTTTATACCTGATTCGGTGTCTTTAAAATCAGACCAACTTGCAGAAACACCACCTAAAGGAATTACACTTGTCCACATTTTAAAAGAAATAGGAACATAGTTTTCGTTTAAAATCCATAGATAGGAATCTCCAGGAGTTGAGCCACCAGAATTGTATGTAATTAGAAGTGCGTCCTCACCATTGTAATTTACAATACTTCTTTCTGTGCCAGCATCAAATATTTTGAAAGGAGCAATTAGCCAAAAAGAATCGTTATTAAAAAAATCTCTTGCATTTTTAAGAATTTCGCTATTTTCTACTTTTAGATCATTTACAAATACTTCAGATTTTTTTGTTTGATTTGTATGTAAAAGCACTTTGTTTTTATCCCAAGATACTTCAACAATATTTTCTTGTTTGTACCATTTATAAAAGTGTTTACTTCTAAAATTCCATTCTAAAATTTCGGTATTTTCAAAAGCATCATTGTTTATGGCATTAAACATTTTAATGGCTAATGCATCTGCTTCTTTTCCTTTTTTTCCTTCAGGTAAAGATTCGTTATTAGCAAAATAATAAATTCCTAAAGCAATAATTGAAAGCAATAAAAGAATTCCAATAAGTTTAAAAAATTTCTTCATTTTTTATAAATTAAAATCATAAGCTAAAATATCATTTTTTAAAAGAAGAAACTATTTGTTCTACTCATAATAATTAAAATGTGTTTTAGAGTTTCAACTTATTGTAGTTTCACCTCTTAAAAGACTGAAAGTTTTAACTATCGCCTGTTATTAATAGTTTCTATTAAAAATTTGGAAAAATCTTTGTAAATTTTTTAGGCAACACTTTTGAAATAGAAATTTCCTGTCTCGTAAAAGGATGTTTAAAGTCTAGCCTTGATGCATGTAAAAACAATCCTTTTCCTTTTAAAACTTTATTTTCTAAAAAATATTCTTTATCGCCTAAAACAGGATTTCCAATTGCAGATAAATGTTTTCTCAACTGATGTTTTCTTCCTGTTTTTGGAAGTAATTTTACTAAGTTTAAATACTTAAAACGTTCTGAAGTTACCGATTTTAAAACTTCAAATTCTGTATGAGCATTCTTTTCATCAATAGGAGAATTTAGCTTTCCTTTAAGGTTCATTTTTCCAATTGTAATTGCGAAATATGTTTTCTGAATTTCTTTATTTTCAAATAACTTACCTAATTCAGAAATTGCAGTACTTGTTTTTCCAATTAATAAAATTCCACTGGTGGGGTAATCTAATCGGTGAATCGGTTGTGGTTTTACAGCATCCGACAGTTTGCTTTTTATTAGATTCTGACTTAATCCATTTGCAATGGTTACAAATTTATTTCCACTGACTAGGATTCCTGCTGGTTTAAAGATAATTGCCAAATAATCATCTTCAAACAATACCTCTAGGTTTAATTTTAATCTTTCAAAACTTGATGAATTCTCTGATTGAAAGAGTTCAATGTTTTCTCCGCCAGAAATAAATTTTGATGTTGTTGCTAAATCTCCATCTATAAAAATAAGTTCTTTTTTGATGGCTTTTTTAATGCCTGATTTTGTAGGAATTGTTTTAAAAATTCCAACGCTATACTCCTGAAAACGAATTGATTTTTCTAATTTACTTACAATATGGGTTTCTAATAATTGCATTATTTTGCAAATAATTGACTCATATCCTTAAAGGCTTTAAACTCTAAAGCATTGTTTTCTGGATCTTTAAAAAACATGGTTGCTTGTTCACCAACTTTTCCTTTAAAACGAATGCATGGTGGTATTTCAAATTTTGTATTTGTAGCTTTTAGTCGATCTGCTAAATTATGCCAATCTTCCCAAGCTAAAACGACTCCAAAATGCGGAACAGGAACATCGAATCCGTCAACAGGATTAGAAATTCTCTCGGGCTTAAAATTGTCTTTTTGATGAATAACTAATTGGTGTCCGAAGAAATTAAAATCTACCCAATGCTCAGTACTTCTACCTTCTTCACAGTTTAAAATATCTCTGTAAAAAGTTCTGCATTTTTCTAAATCTTGAATAGGTATTGCTAAATGGAAAGGTTGTATCATTTTTTTAAGTTTAAAAGTTACGCAAGCTAAATTTTTTATCGAATGTTAATCTAAGCTTGTCGAAGTTAATTACTTCTAAAAAGGCTAATTAAACCCTAAAATCCAACTGCAGTGTCATCTCCACGTTTATCTGCACCACCTTCTAAAGTTCCATTAGGTAAAATTAAAATTGCATCTACTTTACCAATAATGAGAGAATTTTTTTCATAAATCTGATATCCTAAAGAATCTAATTTAGTCTTTGTTTTTTTGTCAAATCCATTTGGCTCCATTCTTATGATATCTGGCAACCATTGATGATGAAATCTTGGTTGATTTACAGACTCTTGCATTCCCATGTTATAATCTACAACATTTAAAATATTTTGTAAAACAGAGGTAATTATTGTAGATCCACCAGGAGTTCCTATAACCATTTTTAGTTTTCCATTATACTCAACAATAGTTGGCGTCATAGAACTTAACATTCTTTTCTCTGGGGCAATTGCATTTGCTTCAGAACCTAATAACCCATATACATTTGGTACACCAGGTTTTGCGCTAAAGTCGTCCATTTCATTATTCAAGAAAAAACCTGCACCTTTTACTAATACTTTAGAACCATAACCGGTATTTAAGGTAGTAGTAACAGAAACTGCATTTCCAAACTGATCTACAATAGAGTAATGTGTTGTCTCATCACTTTCATATCCTAAAACTTTTCCATGAGAAACTTCAGATGAAGGTGTCGCTTTATCCCAAGAAAAAGTACTCATTCTTTGTTTGATATAATTTGTACTTGTTAAACTATCTATAGGAACATTTACAAAATCAATATCACCTAAAAAATTTGTTCTATCGGCATATGATCTTCGCTCTGCTTCCGTTAATAATTGGACATATTTTGTAGAGTTGTGCTCTATTTCTGATAAATCGTAAGGTTCTATAGATTTTAAAATTTGAGCCAAACAAATTCCACCACTTGCTGGTAGTGTCATCGAAATTATTTTATGGTCTTTGTAAGTGAATTCTATTGGTTTACGCCAAATAGCTTTGTATTTCACTAAATCTTCTAGAGATATAATTCCACCTAATTCATTTACGTAATCAACAAATAATTGTGCTGTTTTTCCTTTGTAAAAACCATCTTGACCATTATCTCTAATGCGCTCTAGAGTTTGTGCCAATTCTTTTTGCTGCAATAAATCTCCTTCTGTCCATTCTCTATCAAATAAAATTTTATAATTGTTTGCCTTTTCGAAGCGTTTACGAGTTTTGTTTAAAGCGTTGGCTTGCTTTTTAGTAACTCTAAAACCATTTCTCGCCATATCGATAGAAGGTTGAATTAAATCTTTAAAAGGAAGGCTCCCGAATTTATTATATACTTCAAAAATACCAGCAATTGTTCCAGGAACTCCAACGGAGTGTACTCCAAAACTGCTTTTATTAGGAATTACATTACCTTCTTCATCCAAATACATATCTCTACTTGCTGTTAAAGGTGCTTTTTCTCTAAAATCTAAAGCTCCGGTTTTTCCATCATTACTTCTGTAAACCATAAACCCGCCACCACCAATATTACCAGCAACAGGATATACAACTGCTAATGCAAGTTGTGTAGCAGCCATTGCATCATAAGCATTACCACCTTTTTGTAAAATATCTGAGCCAATTTTAGACGCTTCAACTCTGGCAGAAACTACCATCGCTTTTTGGGCAATTAAACCTGTTGTTACTTCTTTTTTTTCTGATGTTTTGCAGTTCGTTAATAATAAAGATAGTGCAATAAGCAAACTTATTTTTTTCATATGGTCGTTTTAATTTCTTTTATTTTTTGGTTGGAAAAGTTACGTAAATCCTCAAAGAAAACTGTAAAATCTTCCTCAAATTCTTTGGTTAAATTTTTTAAATCTTCTATGGCTAAATTCATTTGAGACTTTCCTTTTGTTCTATGATTCATTCCGTTTAAAACTTTCTCAATTCCATCTTCAAATTGATAATTGAAAAGGATGTTATATTCAATCATATATTTGATGAATTGTTGAGATTTTATAGGTAGTTCAGATGAAATTTTGGCGAATAAATTATTGATAGCATCTGTGTAAATATCCAAAGGGATTGCTGAATAATTATCCCAGTTTTTTGCTAAAAAATAATCATAAAAAATATCTATAATTACGCCATCATAATGCCTGTAACGTTCGTGTAAACGTCTTTTACTTTTTCTAACAATCGAATGAGCGTCTGTAAACGTATCTATTTCTCTATGTAAGTGAATACCTTGCTGAATTTTTTTAGAAAAACCTTCGTAATTATTACCACGAATATGATCTGCAATAAAATTGCCAATCATAATATTTGTGTTATTCTGTGAAAGGTATAAATGGGCAAGAAAATTCATTTGCTAAATGTAAACAAAAAACCACAACTAAAAAGTTGTGGTTTTTAAATATTATAAGTGTGTGTGTTTATTTAAGCACACTGTGTCTATTAATTATTTAACATAACAGGCATCACAAGCATTGTAACTTGTTCACCTTCATCTGTACCATCAATAGGTGTTAAAATTCCTGCTCTATTTGGTAAAGACATTTCAATTAAAACTTCGTTAGAACTTAAGTTGTTTAACATTTCGCTTAAAAAACGTGAGTTAAAACCAATTTGCATATCATCACCTTGATAATCACAACTTAAACGTTCGTCCGCTTTGTTAGAGAAATCTAAATCTTCTGCAGAAATATTTAATTCAGTTCCAGCCATTTTTAAACGAATCTGGTGAGTTGTTTTACTAGAGAAAATAGAAACACGTCTCACAGAGTTTAAGAAAGAAGCTCTATCAACGGTTAGCTTATTTGGATTCTCTTTAGGAATTACAGCTTCATAATTAGGATATTTTCCATCAATTAAACGACAAACTAAAACGATATTATCGAACGTAAATTTTGCGTTTGCGTCATTATATTCTATTGTTACATTACTATCAGAACCTCCTAAAATTCCTTTTAATAAATTTAAAGGTTTCTTTGGCATAATGAATTCTGCAGTTTGATCTGCAGTAACATCAGTTCTAGAATATTTTACCAATTTATGAGCATCAGTTGCAACAAAAGTTAAACTTTGTGAACTAAATTGAAAGAAGACTCCACTCATTACTGGACGTAAATCGTCGTTTCCTGCAGCAAAAATTGTTTTAGAAATCGCTGTTCCTAAAATATGTGCAGGAACAATTGTTGTACTTGGTGATGGTAAAGAAACCGCTTTAGGAAACTCATCTCCACCAAAATAAGCCATATCATATTTACCTTGATCCGAACTAATCTCAATTGTATTGTCACCTTCTGTTTTGAACGTTAAAGGTTGGTCTGGAAATGTCTTTAAAGTATCTAGCAATAAACGTGCAGAAACAGCAATAGAGCCAAAACTGTCACTTTCTACAGCAACTACGGAGCTCATCGTTGTTTCTAGATCTGAGGCAGAAACTTTTAATTGGTTTTCAGATAATTCAAACAAAAAGTTGTCTAAAATTGGTAATGTGTTGTTACTATTTATAACGCCCCCTAAAACTTGTAGTTGTTTTAATAATTGCGAACTAGATACAATAAATTTCATGTAATGTTTTTTCTTAATATGTTTTACAAATATATTCTAAATAAGTGACTTTAAAAATTAATTTATCAACAGGTTATTAGCATATTGTTGATGAATCTGAAAATGTTATAATTATGTTAATTCATTGATTTTGGTTCATAAAAAACTACATTTGTTTCGCTGACCAATTTAAAAATATGAAGAAATTTACACTTTCTATAGTAGCATTTTTGCTAATTTCAATCTCAATATTTGCTCAAAAGCCTCAAAAATTAACATCAAATCAGATTTATGAGAAAATTGAAAAGCTTAATTTTTTAGGAACCGCTTTATATATTGCTGCACATCCAGATGATGAAAACACCCGATTAATTGCATATTTATCAAATAACGTAAAAGCAAGAACAGGCTATTTATCACTAACTAGAGGAGATGGAGGTCAGAATTTAATAGGTCCAGAAATTAGAGAGTTGTTAGGTGTTATTAGAACACAAGAGTTGTTGGCTGCAAGAAGAATTGATGGTGGAGAGCAGTTCTTTACTAGAGCTAATGATTTTGGGTACTCCAAACATCCTGACGAAACCTTAGAAATTTGGAATAAAGAACAAGTTTTAAGTGATGTTGTTTGGGCAATTAGAACTTTTAAACCAGATGTAATTATCAATAGATTTAATCATAGAACTCCAGGTACAACTCATGGTCATCATACAACTTCTGCATTATTAAGCGTAGAAGCTTTTGATAAAGTTGGAGATAAAAATGTATTTCCTGAACAATTAAAACATACCAATGTGTGGCAACCTAAAAGATTGTTCTTTAACACATCATCTTGGTTTTATAGTGATAAAAAACAATTTGAAGATGCTTCTAAAGATTTTACGAAATTTGATGTAGGTGTCTATTATCCCTTAAAAGGATTGTCTAATAATGAGTTAGCATCAATGGCTAGTAGTCAACATTTATGTCAAGGATTTGGAAGATTAACAACTAGAGGAGAGCAAAACGAATATATTGAGTTTTTGAAAGGAGCCGCTCCAAAAGATAAAAATGATATTTTTTCTGGAATTAATACCACTTGGAATCGTATTAAAAATGGAGGAGAGATTGGTGAAATTCTATATAATGTTGAAGAAAAATTCGATTTTATAAATCCGTCTAAACATTTACCAAAATTGATGGAAGCTTTTAACCTAATTAAAGAATTAGAAGATACTCATTGGCGAAAAATCAAAGAAAAACAAGTTAAAGAAATTATTGAAGCCTGTCTAGGTTTGTATTTAGAAGCTTCTGTAATTAGCTCTACTGGAACACCAAACTCTACTATTAATGTTGATTTTGAAGTGTTAAATAGGAGTGATGTAAATATTGAATTGACTTCAATTACTTCTGTCATTGATAATAAAACAATTTATAAAGGTTTCGAGTTAACGCAAAATAAAAAATTTAGTTTTAAAGAAAGTTTTTTATTAAAAACAAATGATTTTTCTGATCCTTACTGGTTGAGGAAAGAAGCTTCTTTAGGTATGTATAGAGTAGATAATCAGCAGCTAATTGGAAAACCAGAAACACCAAGGTCTGTAAAAGTTGATTTTAACCTTATTATAAATCTTACACCTATTATAATAACTAAAGATGTTGTTGTGAGATATGCAGAAAGAGATCAAGGAGAAATTTATGAGCCTTTTGAAATTCTGCCCAAAATAACGACAAAGATAAAAGATAAAGTACTTATTTTTTCTGATAGCATTCCTAAAAATATTACTGTAGAAGTAAAAGCGGGAGCTAATTATGTGAGTGGAAAAGTGAGTTTGAAAATTCCTGAAAACTGGAGTGTATCACCCAAAGAAATTGCTTTTAGCATTCAACAAAAAAACGACAAGCAAACTGTCGAATTTTTAGTAACTCCATCTAATAACCAATCGGAAGGAACGTTAGAAGTTATCGCAACTTCAGAAGGAAAAGAGTACAAGAAAGAGTTGATAGAAATCAATTACAATCATATACCTAAGCAAGTTGTTTTGTCGGATTCTAAAGCGAAGATTGTTCGTTTAAATATTCAAAAAGCAGGTAATTATATTGGTTATATAAAAGGAGCAGGAGATGCTGTTCCAGAAAGTTTACGTCAAATAGGTTATACAGTTGTGGCTGTTAATCCATCAGAAATTACGGCTGAAAACCTACATAAATACGATGCAATTGTTTTAGGAATAAGAGCTTACAATGTAGTGAAAGAATTAAAGTTTAAACAAAAATTCTTGTTAGAGTATGTAGAAAAAGGTGGAAATATGATTGTACAATACAATACCAGTAGAAGAGTAGATGTTGCTGCGCCTTACACGTTAAATTTATCTAGAGATAGAGTTACAGATGAGTTTGCAGAAGTAAGGATATTAGCAAAAGATAACTCGCTTTTAAACTTTCCTAACAAAATTACAGACGAAGATTTTAAAGGTTGGGTGCAAGAACGTGGTTTGTATTTTCCAGGTTCTTGGAGTGATGAATACATTCCAATTTTATCTATGAATGATAAAGGGGAAACTGCTAAAAACGGAAGTTTATTAATTGCAAAACATGGTAAAGGAAATTATATATATACAGGTTTAAGCTTTTTTAGAGAATTACCTGCAGGAGTTTCTGGAGCGTATAAATTATTCGCAAATATGTTGTCTGTAGGTAAAGAAAATATTAAAATTAAAAAAGAAACTAAGAAATAATGTCATTGTAAGTTTAGGAAGTAATCACTTTTAAATAATATTTTATCTTTCCTGTGAATGCAGGAATCTATTTTAAATAAGTTTAGATATAATCTATTTGATAAATGACAAAAGCTAGTAAATAAGTATAGCCCTGATTGAAACTGCATTCTTTTTTTTTCTTTAAAAAGATATATTAAAAAGCAGGAAATAGCTGCAAAAAAAATAAAACATGAATCAACAAAAATATACCTGGAAAAAAGAATATTCATTTGTTCTAATTGCGAATGTAATTTACATTCTTGCATTCTATTTAATCACAAATTATTTTACTTTTTAATTGATGGAAATAGAAAGCAAATTGCATGCGTTAGATTGGATTATTTTGTCTGTAACTTTAATTTTTATTGTTGGGTATGGAACCTACGTGACCAGAAAAAATGCCAACGTTACCGATTATATAAAAGGAGGAAGTGACTCTAAATGGTGGACTATCGGTTTGTCTGTGATGGCAACACAAGCGAGTGCCATTACTTTTTTATCAACACCTGGACAAGCGTTTCATAGTGGAATGGGTTTTGTGCAATTTTACTTTGGATTGCCAATTGCAATGATCATTATTTGCGTGGTTTTTATACCTATTTATCACAAGTTAAAAGTCTACACAGCCTACGAGTTTTTAGAAGGAAGATTCGATTTAAAAACAAGAAGTTTAGCGGCTATTTTATTTTTAATTCAGAGAGGATTGGCAGCAGGAATTACCATTTTTGCGCCTGCAATTATTTTGTCAGCAGTTTTAGGATGGGATTTATTAACTCTAAATATTATCATCGGGTTTCTAGTAATTATTTACACCGTTTCTGGAGGTACAAAAGCAGTAAATGTAACGCAGAAGCAACAAATGATTATTATTTTTATAGGAATGTTAATTGCATTTTTCATGATTATGAGTCAGCTTCCTGAGAATATTACGTTCACAAATGCCTTAGAAATTGCAGGTGCAAGCAACAAAATGGAGGTTTTAGATTTTTCTTTCGATTTGAGCAATAGATACACTATTTGGACAGGTATTTTAGGGGGAACATTTTTAATGCTTTCGTATTTTGGTACAGATCAAAGTCAGGTGCAGCGTTATTTGTCTGGTAAATCGGTTAGAGAAAGTCAGTTAGGTTTAATTTTTAACGGATTGTTAAAAGTGCCAATGCAGTTTTTTATTCTGTTAATTGGGGTCATGGTTTTTGTTTTTTATCAATTTAATGCATCGCCTTTAAACTTTAATCCAACTGTAAATGATGCCATTGCTAATTCAAAATACATTTCTGAATATCAACAATTAGAAGCAGAACATATCCAAATAGAAAATAGTAAAAAAACACTTTTTATTGATGGTTTTCAGATTGAAGAAAAACAACAAATTCAGGATTTAAATGAAAGAGATTTAGCCTTAAAAGCAAAATCAAAAGTAATTATTGATAAAATTGATGAAGAAAATACACTCGATAAAATAGAGTCTAATGACAAAGATTATGTGTTTATCCATTTTATTTTAAACAATCTTCCAAGGGGCTTAATTGGCTTGTTGTTAGCTGTAATTTTATCAGCAGCAATGTCGTCTACGGCATCAGAATTAAATGCATTAGCAAGTACAACAGCGATGGATTTATACAAGCGTAATATTAAAGAAGAAAAAAGCGACGAGCATTATGTAAAAGCGTCTAAATGGTTTACGTTAGCTTGGGGAATTGTTGCAATTTCAATAGCTTGTGTTGCCAATTTATTTGAAAATTTAATAGAATTAGTGAATATTATTGGATCTATTTTCTACGGAAATGTTTTAGGGATTTTCTTATTAGCATTTTTCTTTAAAAAAGTAAATGGGAATGCTGTTTTTAAAGCAGCTTTAATTACACAGGTATTAATTTGTTTAATTTTTTACTTTGGAATTTATAATTTAGAATCTCAAGGTTTAGATCCAATTATAAGCTATTTATGGTTGAATTTTATTGGCTGTATTTTAGTGTCTTTTTTCTCGTTACTATTTGTCTTCAAATCGATAAATAATCAAAGTAAATTAATATTGATCGTCACTTCTTTAGCAATTTTAAAAATTACGTATGACATTTTAAACGATGTTTCTTTAAACATCATTCATGTACTTACTTTAATTATTTTATTCTTCTTTTTAGGATTTTTTAATATTGATAAAACGGCCATAAATGAAAAACAATAATATCAAAAACATACGTTGGGGAATTATTGGTTTAGGAAATATAGCCAATAAATTTGCTGCAGATTTAGTAAGGGTAGAAAATTCAGAATTAGTTGCAGTAGCTTCAAGAAGTCAACAAAAGGCGAATGAATTTGCCGCAAAATTTAAATCAAAAAAAGCATATAGTTCTTATGAGAAATTAGC
>LAQA01000061.1:25351-27013 GCA_000981625.1 Flavobacteriaceae bacterium ASP10-09a | reverse complement strand
GCAACTGCGATTTTATTAGCAGAAGAAGGAGTAAATGTTACTTTAATAGCGCGGAATGAAGAAAAGTTAAAAGCTGTTTTAGCAGAATTACCAAACAAGAATCAATGTCATAGTTATTTGATTGCAGATTTTTCAAAACCAAATGAATTAAAAAAAGTTATAGAAGAATCTCAATTACAATTTCATATTTTAGTAAATAATACTGGAGGTCCAGCTGGAGGTCCAATTTTTAATGCCAAAATAGAAGAATTTGAAAGTGCTTTTACACAGCATTTAAAATGCAACCATATTTTAGTTCAAGCGGTCGCTCCGTTCATGAAAACGAAGTGTTTTGGTAGAATTATTAATGTAATTTCAACCTCTGTAAAACAACCTTTAGATGGTTTGGGCGTTTCGAATACAATTCGAGGAGCAGTGGCAAGTTGGTCTAAAACCTTGGCAAATGAGTTGGGAGAATTCGGTATTACCGTTAATAATGTTTTGCCAGGAGCAACAGGAACAGGACGTTTAGAAGAAATTATTAATAACAAAGCCAACAAAACAGGAAAGTCTTTTACTGAAATTGCAGAAGCGATGAAAAATGCTTCTCCAGCAAAACGTTTTGCAAAACCAGAAGAGGTTGCTGCTGCAATTGTGTTTTTAACAAGTGAGCAAGCAAGCTATATAAACGGAATTAATATTCCTGTAGATGGCGGAAGAACGAAATCATTATAATAGAAACAAGATTTTTAGAACTAAGACAATTTTAACTACCTTTAAGCAGTCTTGGATCTTGTATCTAAAAGTCAAAAAAATCTAAAGAATATGAGCAATTTAGTACAACCTTTAAATTTTAAAAAGTGGATTGATGAACATCGCCATTTATTAAAGCCACCTGTTGGCAACAAACAAATTTGGGATAACGGCGACTATATTGTCATGGTTGTTGGTGGGCCAAATAACAGAAAAGATTATCATTATAATGAAACTCCTGAGTTTTTCTATCAAGTAGAAGGTGATATGATTTTAAAAATCATTGATGATAAAGGCAAAATGATTGATGTAGAAATTAATGAAGGCGATATTTATTTATTGCCAGCAAAAGTGCCACATTCACCACAAAGAAAAGAAAACACTGTTGGTTTGGTTATTGAGTATCCACGTTCTGAAGGAATGTTAGACGCATTAGAATGGTATTGTGAAAATTGTGGAAATCAATTATACAGAGAAGAATTTGCTTTGGATAATATAGAGACAGACATGCCAATAATCTTTGATACCTATTACTCAGATACTAAAAAATGTACTTGTAATAAGTGCGAGACAGTAATGGGAAAACCGAATAAAATTAAATAGTTTGTCATTTCTGCAAAAGCAGGAATCTATAATTATTTATCTAATTTAAAAAAATGAGATTCCTGCTTTTGCAGGGATGACAGAGATCATGACAAATAGAAAACTACGCATTAACGGACATTCACATTTATTACCTTACCCAGAAGAAATTCCTAAATTCATGAAGGATAAAGAAATTTTTTGGGTAGATGATGAGCGTAAACATATGTTGCAAAAAGGATGGAAACGACCTGTAACAGATTCTAGTTTTTTCTTAGATGAGAAATTACTTTGGATGGAAAAAAACAAGTTAGATCATGCAGTAGTTTTAAACCTGTCCCAATTATA
>LAQA01000061.1:0-25276 GCA_000981625.1 Flavobacteriaceae bacterium ASP10-09a | reverse complement strand
CTGTGGTTTTGTGGTTCATCCAGGTTTTATATATGGCGCATTAGACGAAATGAAACGTTGTGTAGAAGAATTAGGGTTAAAAGTTTTATGCTTGCCAACCCATTTTATGGACTCTATCGGTCAGTGGCGTTGTGTTTTTGATGAGGAAAATGATCGAATTTTTGAATTGGCAGACAAGTACAAATTGGCAATTGAGATCCATCCGTATGATGGAGATAAAATGATAAAATTAGAAAATACAAATTGGCGTTTTCATCTAATTTGGATGTTAGCACAATGTGGTGATGCGTATCATTTTTATACCTTAAACGGAATGCAAGAAAGGTTTAAAAATATTAGAACCTGTTTTGCACATGGAGGTCAATTAGCACAAATGAACCTAGGAAGAAGAATTCAAGGTTTTGATGGTAGACCAGATTTGTTTGAAGGAAAAACGCATCCCAGAAAAGCAGTTGGACATCCAAATATCTTTTTTGATACATTGGTACACGATACAGATTCGCTTAAATTAATGATTGATAGACAAGGCTCTAATCAAGTAATTATGGGCTTAGATGATCCCTATCCTTTAGGAGAAATGGAAAATGATGCACAATCTTCGTATCCAGGGAAAATTTTAGATTTAGCAATAGATCGAGATATTATCAATCAAACACAATATGACCAAATTTGGGAAGACAATACATTACGTTGGTTATTTGGAGATGATGAAAAAGCCAAACAAGATTTGATTTCTAAGATACTTTCTAAAGGTTAAAAGTTAACAGTCGCAGTTTTCAGTCTGTTATTGACTGAAAACTGCAATTGAAGTACTTCCTATTTCTCACACCCTTTTAAAACTTCTTCTGCTCTAGATGTCATGAATTTTGGATAAAATTCTTCATCAATTTTTTCCTCTTTTCCTAATTGAATAGCTCTTTTAACTTCATCACAATAAGGTTGTGTAGGTTTTCCAAAGAATTTTGCAGATCCCATATTCCATTCTGCGTAACCTAAAATTACTCTTGGATTGTTTGGAGCAATTGCCAATGCTTTTGCATACAACTGACTATTTTTTCCTGATAATGTCATTCCGTATTTTTGACCATCAAAAGCAATATAACCTGTATTTAATAATGCTTGTGTAATTATAATTTCAGGATTGTTTTCTGAGTTAGACTTTGCAACATCTAATAATTCTTTTGCTTTGGTTAATTTTGCTTTTAGTTGCGCTTCGTCTTTTAAACCAAAACTCTCTAAAATTTCAATAGTAGCTGCGTAATAAGCTGGTTTCCATTTTGTAGGTTCTGCTTTCGATACTCTTTCAAAAAGTTGAGAAGCTGCCGTCATTTTTCCCTGTTCCCAAAGACCAAATGCTTTCTGCATTCCTGTTTGATATTTTGACTGTGCAGTAATAATTACGGTACATAAAAGGGCGATAATTAAGATTGATTTTTTCATATTATATAGTTTTAAGTTATTTGGTGTCGTTTTATATTTTAATATCAATTGTTTTGTTTTCTATTAATTGAAACTTTGCATCCTCGTATTTTGGGGGTCCCATAAAACCTCTTGCATTATTAGAGCATCCGTAATCTTCTTTTGGGATTCCAAAAAAGTTAGTATCCATTTTTTTATTATCATTTTCATCATGCACAAAAGAAACTGCATATTCTCCCTTTGGGATATTTTTAAAAGTAACAATGGCTTTTTTATCCATAATTTTTATAATATCACTTTTAAGTGGTTTTTTTAAAAAGCTTTCTTTTGTGTTGTAAATACCAATCAGTATTATTCCGTTATCAGAGTCTAAACCTGCAACATTTACAGTTAAATTAAACATTTCTTGTTGTGCATTAGAGGATGAAATTCCGGTGAAGAGGATCGCAATTGTAAGAATTATTTTTTTCATAGGTGTTATTTTATTTGTTATTGATACTTCAAATATCTGATGTTTTTACGAGTTTGAGACAAAAAGAATACCGAATTGTGTTTTTTTGTTGATCAGTTGTAAAGTTAGTTGTTCGTCTTTGGTTTTTAGTAGTTAGATTGTCATTTATATATTAAATAAGATTGTTTTTTTATCGTATTCTATTTGTTTATAAATTAGTTTAGCCCTGATTGGAATGACATCCTTTTTCTTGTGAAGTTTTTAAATATTGTTTAAAAACTCTTTTAAAAGGAGTTTCTTTATGTTGTTTTTCTATGGAATTAAAGAAAAAGATATAATGGAAAGCAGGAAATAGCTTCAAAA
Source organism: Flavobacteriaceae bacterium ASP10-09a (assembly GCA_000981625.1). Classification (GTDB taxonomy): domain Bacteria; phylum Bacteroidota; class Bacteroidia; order Flavobacteriales; family Flavobacteriaceae; genus Polaribacter. The sequence goes on along the minus strand of LAQA01000061.1, from coordinate 23,043 downwards.
AAAATTATAAATTATCTAATTGATTTGATTTTTTATCATCACTAATTGTCCAGAAAAAACCAATAAAAAAGAAACTATCAGCATTTGGGACAATGGCTTGTCTATCAAAATTACCATTTGTATTTGGAGTGTTTTTATAATCGTACCCAAAGACATTTTTAGTTCCTAAAATGTTGTTCACAGAGAAATATAGGATTTTTTGCTGATCGATTAAATAGGCCCAGTTAAAACTTAAATTATTAAAATTTTTAGTTTCATTGTTTAAAAATCCAGGTTCATTTGGGTTGGTGTAATTTCGCCCAGATGCAAACTGATAACTAAAACCAATCTGACTTTTCCAATCTGCAATCCAATGTTTTGTTACGATTGATAAGTTATGCTTCGACGCAAAGCTTGGTCTTGCAGCTGTTGGATAATTTCTATAATCTCTCTCTGTGTCCAAAAAGGAGTAGGAAACCCAATAATCTGTGTTCTTAATTTTTCCATTTTGTCTCCAGAAAATATCAAAACCTTTTGCAAAACCATCGCCGTTGTTGTTAAAATTACTCGTAAAGTTTGGCTGAAGATCTGTATACTTTACTAAACTATTATAGGCTTTGTGATAGGCTTCAATTCTAAAAATCTGACCTTGCTTTACCGATTGAAAATTGGCAATTAAATGCGATGTATTCTCAGAGTCAAAATCTTGACTGAATTTTAAATAGTCATTTTTAGGGTTTTGATAAAACTGCCCATAGGCTAGTGAAAACTGACTATTTTTACCAGATTTATAAGAAACAGAAGCCCTTGGAGAAAATGTGAATTCATTTAGTAGACTTGTGTTTTCTGCTCTAATTCCTACCTTTGCAGCTAAATTCTTCGAAAAGAAAATATCAGTTTCTATAAAAGTGGCAAGAATACTGTTGTTAAATCCGTATTTAAGCTTATTGGTGTTTATAGGAGTATAGCTTTCATCATAATTGGTATTAAAATATTCAGTCCCAAAACTTAAACGCACTCTGCTTGAAAAACGTTTTTTTAGTTTTGCTTTTATGTGCAATGAATTTTCATTGCTCTGCAGGTCATCTTTAATTATTTTGCTATTTGTATGGTCGTTTGTAAAACTTGCACTGGTCTCATATCTCCAATTATTGCCAAATTTATTCTTATAAGAGGCGTTAAAGTAGAGGTTTCTATTGTTCAGTCCGATTCTAAAACCATCATCAAAATTAATATTGTCTTGCAATAAATCAAAATCTGAATAACTATATGCTCCATATAGTTTTAACATAGAATCATCTTTAAATTGCTGTCTAAAAACCATTTCTCCGCTTAAAGATTGGTAAGGTTTATTCCAGGTATTCCGATCTTTAAAAATTGCTAAATACGGCGCTAAATTTATGTAAGAAGTATTTATACTGAAAGAGCTGTTTTTCCATTTTTGAGTATTTCCAACTTGTAAGCCAATGGTCATAAAAGAAATGTCGGTTTTTTCTTGATCTGGTTCATCAATAGTGCTTAACAACAAAACACTGGATAAAGCTTGGCCGTATTCTGCAGAGTAACCTCCTGTAGAAAAGCTAATTCCTTTAAATAAAAACGGAGAATATCGACCTCTTGTAGGAATGTTGTTAGCTGTTGGTGTAAAAGGGGTGAAAACTCTTGCGCCATCTATAAAAATTTGAGTTTCTTCTGCCTCACCACCACGAACAAATAAGCGGCCATCTTCGCCCACAGTTGCTGTTCCTGGCAGTGTTTGTAATGCACCTACAAAATCGCCCATAGCACTAGCAGTTGTTACAATATCTAAAGGTTTTAGAACGGTTACTTTTGCCTTTTCTCCAGCTTCAAACATTCCTGCATTGATGACCACCGCGTCTAATGAATTTACATCGTCACGTAGTTTTATTTGTAAATTTTCGAGTGCTGAAACGTCAGCTGTTTTTATATACGTTTCAAAAGATATAAAAGAAATTACTAAAGTTTGTGTTGCTTTTTCTGCTGTTTCAAAAGAAAACTCTCCTTTTTCATTGGTGGATCCACCATCATAGGTGCCATCTAAATAAACGTTTGATCCAAAAATAGGATTGCCCTTTTTGTCGGTAACTTTGCCTGAAATGGTTGTTTGTGCAATTATAGAGCATTGAAATATAATACAAAAGAATAAGAGTAGTTGTTTCATCAGTGTGTTGTTTTTGATGATACAAAGATGTAGCGTTGTCAAGGCTTATTAAAAATAGTCTATCTGAGTTGTTGAATTATGATGATGAATTGTCTTTGACTATTCATTAAGAGTTCCTGTCAGAAAAAAGAATCATTATTTTAAATTTATTTTTATTTGCTGCAATGTTATATCCGAACTTATAAATGCCGTTATTGCATCGAAGCGTAAATCTTTTATAGCAACAGCATAATATTTTGCCCACTTATCATCCTTAAATAAATGAGTTATTTGTTTTATTCTTTTCTGCGCTTCAGAAAAAGTAAATAAATGATTTGTAAACGTTTCTTTCTTGTCCTTTTCAGTATGTTTTGTTTGAAGTTTCGCTGTTCTTTCTTTAAAGTTAACGTTAATGAAAAAGATTTTTTCAGATGAGTTGATGGGGTAGAAGTCCGTCCATTTTGCAAAGCCAATAACTATCTGTTGGTTTTTGTAGTTCTCATTAGCAGCGATTTTCCATCGACAATTAGCAACTCTTCCCCAATGATTCGATTCTCTATAAACACCTTCATTAGTATAAAAATATATGCTTTCAGATTTACTCTTATAGTTGGTGTTTTCTGGGAATTCAAAGTTATCAATTTGTTGAAATTCGCAAAAAGTATGTTTAAAAAAATTAGCTTTGTTGTAGGTTTTCAAAATGATTATTTAAGTACTAATTTCCTAGAAGGTTCTCTATAAAAACCCTCTACAGTAATGGTGTCTTTATCAAACTGTACTTTTGCAAATGCAGAGGTGTTTTTTGTGTCAACCATTCCTTTAAAGGTTAAATAATGTACATTATTTTCGATTTGGTATGCACCTGCGTGATTATGACCGTTAAAAAAGATCTTAACGTTCTTATAAGGTTTTATCAGTGATAAGAACTGTTCTCTGTTCCAAATATTATGTTGATCAATTGGGAAAATTGGAAAGTGACAATAAAAACCAACTTTCTGATTATTTTTTACTGCGATATCTAATTCATCTTTTACCCAGGATAATTGGTCTAAACTTAAAGCGCCATTCCATTCTTTTACATAAGGAAAATCTTTGTCTTTTAAAGAGTTAAAAAGGGAATCTGTTTGATGTTTTTTAGCATCAGTTAAAGCACCATAAAAACTAAGATCATTACCGTCCAAAACGATAAAGCGCCAATCTTTTTCCACAAAACTATAATATCTGCTTTTAAGATTTAACTGTTTAATTACTTCTTCTTTTAAAGAATCTTTTACTTCAAAATCATGATTTCCTAACACATGATACGATTTAGAATTTAGTTTTCCCCAAGTTGGTAAAACGCTGTCTAAACTTTTAAAATTTTTATCAATAAAATCACCTAAATGAATGGTATAGTTCAGGGAATCCTGATTTAAAATTGCAATCGCTTCTTTTAGTCTTTGTGGCGCTTTTTTGTAATATCGATCCCATTTAATATCGCAGTCACAATACTGACAATCTGAAATAATTCCTATTTTAAAAGAGGTTTCTTTATTTTCTTTGCAGCTTGCCATACAAAGGAAAATAGCTAAAAGAAGGAAGTGTTTTTTCATTTTCAAGGAATTTTAATATGTGTAAATATACAGTTTCCTAAAAGACAAAAAACGCAATCAAATGAATGATTGCGTTTTACTTATTTTAAGAAAAATATATTTTTCTTGCGAGATTCTGAATCAAGTTCAGAATGACAAATTATTTAACTTCTTCGAAATCTACATCTTCAACATTATCACCTTGAGCATCACTTGCTACAGGCTCACCTTGTTGTGCTTCTGCATCTGAACCAGCAGCTCCTTGTTCAGCAGCATACATTTCTTCAGAAGCAACTTTCCAAGCTTCATTGATGGTTTCCATTGCAGCATCAATTTGTGCAATATCTTTAGATTCATGAGCAGCCTTTAATACAACTAAAGCAGCTTCAATTGGTCCTTTTTTATCATCTGATAATTTATCACCAAATTCCTTTAATTGTTTTTCCGTTTGGAAAATCATAGAATCTGCTTCGTTGATTTTTTCTGCAGTTTCTTTTGCAGCTTTATCAGCATCAGCATTTTCTTCTGCTTCTTGTCTCATTTTAGCGATATCTTCTTCAGATAAACCAGAAGAAGCTTCAATTCTAATTTCGTGAGATTTGTTAGTTCCTTTGTCTAAAGCAGAAACCTTAATGATACCATTTGCATCAATATCAAAAGTTACTTCAACTTGAGGAACTCCTCTTTGTGCTGGAGGTAATCCATCTAAATGAAAACGTCCAATCGTATTATTATCTGCAGCCATTGCTCTTTCACCTTGTAAAACGTGAATTTCTACGGATGGCTGATTGTCTACTGCTGTAGAAAATACTTGTGATTTTTTAGTTGGAATGGTTGTGTTTGCATCAATTAATTTTGTAAAAACATTCCCCATTGTTTCAATACCTAAAGATAAAGGTGTAACGTCTAATAACAATACATCTTTTACATCTCCAGATAAAACTCCACCCTGAATTGCAGCTCCTAAAGCAACAACTTCATCAGGGTTTACACCTTTACTTGGTGATTTTTTGAAGAATTTCTCTACAGCTTCTTGTACAGCAGGTATTCTTGTAGAACCACCAACTAAAACAACTTCATCAATATCAGCAATCGTTAAATCAGCATTTTTTAACGCTTTTTGACAAGGTTCGATTGTTCTTTTTACTAAATCATCAATTAAAGCTTCAAATTTAGCTCTAGTCATCGTTCTTACCAAGTGCTTTGGTCCGCTAGCGGTAGCCGTAATATATGGTAAGTTAATTTCTGTTGACGTTGTGCTAGATAATTCGATTTTTGCTTTTTCAGCAGCTTCTTTTAAACGTTGTAATGACATTGGATCTTTACGTAAATCCATTCCTTCTTCAGCGCTAAACTCATCTGCTAACCAGTTGATTATTTTTTCATCAACATCATCACCACCTAAATGAGTATCTCCATCTGTAGCTAATACTTCAAAAACACCATCTCCTAATTCTAAGATAGAAACATCATGCGTTCCACCACCAAAATCAAAAACAACAATTTTCTTATCGTCATGAGATTTGTCTAATCCATAAGCTAATGCAGCAGCAGTTGGCTCATTTATAATTCTTTTTACTTGTAGACCTGCAATTTCACCAGCTTCTTTAGTTGCTTGACGTTGTGCATCATTAAAATATGCTGGTACAGTAATAACTGCTTCAGTAACCTCAGTTCCTAAATAGTCTTCAGCAGTTTTTTTCATTTTTTGTAACACCATTGCAGAGATTTCTTGAGGCGTATACAAACGACCATCAATATCTACTCTAGGTGTATCATTGTCTCCTTTAACTACTTTATAAGGAACTCTTCCAGCTTCTTTAGAAGAATCAGAAAATTTATTACCCATAAAACGTTTAATAGAATAAACTGTTTTTGTAGGGTTTGTTACAGCTTGTCTTTTAGCTGGGTCACCAACTTTACGTTCTCCTCCTTCAATAAAGGCAACAATAGATGGTGTCGTTCTTTTTCCTTCTGAATTAGGAATTACAACTGGTTCATTTCCCTCCATTACAGAAACACAAGAATTTGTTGTTCCTAAATCGATTCCAATTATTTTACTCATAATAATGTATTTATATTAATTTTTTGTATTCAATTTACATTTTCTATTAGTCAAATGCTATGCCAACTGCTTTTTGACTTGAAAATGTCAGTTTTTATAAAAAATAATTAAAATTGATGTGACATTATGACATAAGTAGTGTTTAATATATTGAATAGGATGATTATTGAACAGTGTTTAATTTCCTTATATTTGGATAGCTCTATTAAAATGAAATATTATCTAATAAATTAAAAACGAAATCATGAGTAAATTTGACGAAAAAGTAACTTTATACAAGAAATTTATGGACGATAGAGATTTACGTTCTAATTTAGAATTATTAGCTGCTGTAACGAAAGGCTTAGGTCCATCGATCTATAAGGCAGATGCAGAAACGGTTTCTGGCTCTGATGCCAAAGAATTAGCGACTGTAAAAAACAACTTCTTAATTAAAAAATTAGGATTAGTAGATAGTAAAGAATTAGATGTTGGAATTGAAGAAGTAATGGAAAGAATTGGGAAGTCTGAAAGAAAAAAATATAGAGCAGTAGTTTACTATATGTTAATGAAGAAATTTGATAAAGAATCTGTTTACGGTTTCTAAATCTTTTTCTTTTTTATTAATAAAAAAAAATCCAATTCATATGAGTTGGATTTTTTACATTTACGCCAATTATAAGATTAAATATTACGAATGTCGCAATTTATTAGTGTTTTTGATATGCTCAAAATAGGTGTTGGCCCATCAAGTTCTCATACTCTTGGACCTTGGAGAGCTGCACAGCAATGGGTTAAGGTTTTAAAAAACAACAATCTATTTTATCAAATTGATGGAATTAGAATAGACCTATTTGGTTCTTTATCCTTGACAGGAAAAGGCCATGCCACTGATTATGCTATTTTATTGGGTTTAAGTGGTACAGATCCTGAATATATTCCTATTGATGACATAGAGCAAATCATAAATCAAATAAAAAATCAAAATAAATTACAATTTAACGGCGAAAAAGAAATTTCTTTCTCAATTGAGAATGTTGTTTTTAATCAAGACTTTCTTCCTTTTCATGCAAATGGTATAAGATTTAGAGGATTCTGTAAAGGCAAAGAAATTTCTACTCAAACTTATTATTCTATTGGTGGAGGTTTTATTGTTCAAGAAAACGATCATTTAGAAGAGGCGATAGAAATCACAAAAAAGAACTTTCCGTTTCCTATAAATAGGGCGGTTCAATTAGAAGAATATTGTGAAAAAGAAAACTTATTAATTTCGGATATTGTTCTAAAAAATGAACTGGAATTACGTTCTTCTGATGAAATAGACCTTGAGTTATCGAGAATATGGGAAACCATGTTAGAGTGTATGTATATAGGTTGTCATACAGAAGGGAAACTTCCTGGTGGATTAAATGTAAAAAGACGTGCTTTTGATACACATAAAAAATTAATTAAAGATACCAGCTATACAAACCCCGAAGAATGGGTTCCCGCAATAAGAAGCACTGAAGTGAAATTTAGAGAAATTTTAAAATGGGTAGGTTGTTTTGCGCTTGCTGTAAATGAAGTAAATGCTGCTTTAGGAAGAGTTGTTACTGCACCTACAAACGGAAGCGCAGGTGTAATTCCTGCAGTTTTAATGTATTATATGGTGATAGAAAATCATGAAGCTGATTTTAGGCACATTAAAAAATTCTTATTAACGGCTGGTGAAATTGGTAGTGTTTTTAAGAAAAATGCTACAATTTCTGCAGCAATGGGAGGCTGTCAGGCAGAAATAGGAGTTTCTTCTGCAATGGCCGCAGCAGCTTTAACAGAATTATTAGGAGGAACAGCAGCTCAATCTTTAGTTGCCGCAGAAATAGCAATGGAACATCATTTAGGTTTAACTTGTGATCCTATTGGAGGTTTGGTGCAAATACCTTGCATAGAAAGAAATGCAATGGGAGCAATTAAGGCAATTAATGCTGCAGAAATGGCTTTAGAAACCGATCCTAAAGAAGTAAAAGTTCCCTTAGATAAAGTAATTGACACCATGTGGGAAACTGCAAAAGATATGCACAAAAACTACAAAGAAACTTCAGAAGGTGGTTTGGCAATTAATGTTGGTTTAGCAGATTGTTAGGTGTAATAAATCTTAAAAATCTTAAATTTTACTTGATTTCTTATATTTAATAAGAGGATTATTTGCTAAAAATATTGAGTATTTAGCTATATTAAATCTTCTTAAAATGAAAGAATAATGCTTAAAAGTTTTAAAAAAAACCTAAAATTTCTTTTTTATAATCTTCAATTTTAACAAGTTATTAACATAAAATCTTTCACTTTGATCATTTTGAATATAGCGTTAAGCTACTAATTATGTTAATAAAATGATGATATGCTAATTTATAACTTACAATTTGTTTATATGACAAGGAGGTTGGTGGAAAGTTAATTTATTGTTAATCAATTAATTATTTGTAATATTGAGTAATTAACCAATAAATATTTTAAAATGGAAAAATTTTTAAACAAGTTTTTTGATCTTCCTCAAATGATCAATTCAAAATTACCAGGAAACACTTTTAATTCTTGGGTTCAAGAGTCAGAAGGAAACATTCCAAATTGGGTAGGTAAATTTTACAAAGTGTCAGCCCTTGTTGTCCTGTTAACATCACTAATGGTGATTCTTTCACCTATATGGTCTGGTGGAATGGGCGATAAGTTAGATATTTTAGGAAATATACTTTCTATGTTGATATGGGTTTATGCAGCATTTCCTATTTCTCAGGTTATAAGGTCAGCTGGAGATGGCTTGGCATCATCGAAGAGTGGAATTGTTGATTTCATTTTTAAAGATTTAGCAATTGCTAATATTAAAGTATTAGGTCATGTAGCTGCTATCGTTGCTTTATTTGGTGCTTTTGCGATGACATTATCATGGGCTACTTCAATGAATGTTTCGGGAGACTTTGGTACAGAATGGATTGCGAATATAGATTATGCTTATAGCTTACCAATGGCAGCAACAGCTGAATTGGCTAAACTTTTAAACCTTGAGTTTGTAGGAAATATTTTAGCTACAGACTGGACAAATTGGGATCCTACAATGGCTGCTGGTAGCGCTTGGAGTTTAGACGGTTTTATGTCTGTTATCTGGGAATATGTTGGAGTAGCTGTAGTTTTAGCTAAGCTTTATGTTGTATTAGCAATATATAAATTCTTCTATAGTATTATTACTAGTTTAGTAAATTGGATAAAAAGTCCGTATTTACCATTTAAGTCTAAATAATCACTCTAGATTAAAACTGCTATTATAAAGTAGTTATTTTGAAAGTAATTTTTAATTAAATACCCAAGAAAGATTTAAACTTTTCTTGGGTATTTTTAAATAATCTATATTGAATTATTCATTTGAGCTATTTACAGCTAAAGTGTATACAACTAAACCAAAACCTATTTTGTTAATTGCATCTCCAATATTATAAATTATATTTAAATCTAAACCTCCGAAGATACCTTCATACCAACCTGGAGTTCCTGCCATATATCCAATTGGATAAATAACCCAACCAACTAGTACAAACCAACATAAAGCTTTGTGAGCCTTTAATACTGCTCCACCGGCCGCGACAGCTAATTTTTTAGCAGATCCTAACCAGATATCATAAGCAATTACAAAGTAAGCCCCTCCTGAAAGAAGACCCCAGAACCAAGCATTCTCTCTGTCTACTGCTTCTCCGATGTAACCGGTAACTAACATAATTACAGATAAGAAGATTAATCTCCACATCATAGATTTTTTAGCACCTGCTACTTTTAATATTAAGTAAAACTCAACACACATAAGTGGTACAGTTAAAATCCAATCTACATAACGGAAAACAGTTGGTGAGTCTCCTAGACCAGTAGCTGGATCAAAAGTGTCTAACCAATAGTCTCTCATGTATAAGTAATGGACTGCTGCAATAAAAGTAATCAAACCAGATACAAGAATTGAAGTTCTCCATTTCTTGTCAAAACTATTCATTGAGAAAAAGAAAAATACTGATGCGGCCATCATAGCCATACAACCTATAAAAAATGTAAATCCAACGTAATCATCTGGTGCCATTTTGGACACAAAAAGAAAATTAATAGATAAATTCATAATATTATAAAAATTTAAGTTAGTAAAAATGTTTAATGTTTTGTATAAAACACCAAACAAAAGTACGAAAAAAATCATAACTTTGTAACATGAACACCGAAAAAAAGTATAATTATCAAAATTTTATGATTTTTTTTACATTTTTGCTACTTTGGATAAGTATTCAATTTGGAAAAGTAGTAGAGGATTTTCTGGCTTATGTAATGGTAATTACCTTGGGTATTTTACACGGAGCTAATGATTTATTGATTTTATCTATCAAAGAAAAAAAGGAAAAAACTTTAATAAAAAACCTAATAATTTATTTAGGCATCATAATTTTATGTGTACTAATTTATATGTTTAGTCCCTATATAGCCATTTTACTTTTTGTTTTATTGAGCTCATATCATTTCGGAGAAGAATATTTTGGACATAAGATCAATGTAAATTTATTATTTAATTCATTATATTTTTTAGCATACGGTATGTTTATTTTTTCATTAATTTTTCACCAATCTCCTACAGAAGTTGATATAATTATGAAAGAACTTACTGGATTAACCTTTACCTTGGATCAAATAGAAGTTACCTTAATTACGAGTGGTATTCTTTTATTAGTAGGAAGTTTATATCTGATTTTAACTAAAAGAAATAAACCTAAGATGTTTTTAGAAGAGATCTTCTACTTAATGCTGCTATTTTTAGTTTTTAAAACCTCTTCTTTAATATTGGGTTTTGCTATTTATTTTATCTTTTGGCACTCTATACCTTCTATGATCCATCAAATAGAATTTATTTCAGGTAGTTTAAGTAAGAAAAACTTTTTCCTTTATGTAAAGAAAGCCCTTATTTATTGGGTAATTAGTATCCTTGGTTTATTGTTTTTGTACCAATTAGTTCCTCAAATAGAGTTATTTGCTACAGTTGTTTTTGTGATTTTATTTGCAGTAACAGCTCCACACACTTGGGTGATGCACAAAATGAAAAATTAACGAGTAAAAATCAACTCATTTCCAGTAGACATTTCCTCTGAAAATCGGTAACGATCAATATTAAAACCTTTTAACTCCTCAATTGTTTTAACGTTATGATCAATAATATAACGAACCATTAATCCACGTGCTTTTTTAGCATATGTCATTACGATTTTATATTCTCCGTTTTTAAAATCTTTAAAAACAGGTGTAACCATTGGTACTTTTAAAACCTTTTTAGGAATCACTTTAAAGTATTCTGAACTTGCTAAGTTTATTAATAATTCACCATCTTCTAATTCTTCATTTAGCGCTTTTGCAACTGTGTCATCCCAAAATTTATATAGGTTTTCAGTGCTACCAACCTTTAATTTAGTCCCCATTTCTAGGCGATATGGCTGCATTAAATCTAAAGGTTTTAACAATCCATATAGTCCAGATAAAATTCGTAAACTTTCTTGCAGTATCGGCAGTTTTTTATTTTCTAGAGAACTTACATCGATTCCTCTAAAAACTTCACCCGTAAAAGCATAGATAGCTTGTTTTGCATTTTTAGTTGAAAAAGGAGTTTCCCAAGTTTGATTGCGCTCATAATTCAAAGAAGCTAAATCATCAGAAATTTTCATTAAGTCTGATAATTTGTTTTTTGAAATCGTTTTTAATTTTTTATTTAGTTTTTCTGATTGTCTTAAAAAACGAGGTTGTGTATATAAGTTTGTAGGTACTTTACTTTCAAAGTCAAGAGATTTTGCTGGGGATATAATGATTTTCATTTTTTTAAATTTAAAAATTAAATTTATCTAATTCGAATGATAAAAGTACAAATGATTGTTGCAATCGTCAAATATACATCGCAATTATAATTGATAAAACTATTTGTAAAATTTATAGAATTGTTATAAAATATTTTTATTTTTATAAATTCATCAAACTATTTAATTTATTTTGGGTCAAATAATAGAAACTAACAAATCATTACTTGAGTAAAGACACTCATCTTGTAAAAAAATTACAAAATCCTGCACTAAAAGACACCGCTTTTAGTGAGCTGCTTGATGTTTACCAAGAACGTTTGTATTGGCATATAAGAAAGATCGTTTCAACCCATGAGAATGCTGATGATGTTTTGCAAAATACATTTATTAGAATCTATAAAAATATTCAAAAATTTGAAGAAAAAAGTAGTTTACATACATGGATGTATCGAATTGCATACAACGAATCCATTCGTTTTTTAGAGAATGATAATAAAAAAAGGTATGATGATATTGATGCCATTTCTGAATCTCATCTAGAAGTTTTATTTGAAGATGAATATTTTGATGGAGATGAAATTCAGAAAAAGCTTACTTATATTATTGCCAGATTTACCGAAAAACAACAACGAGTTTTTCAGATGAAATACTTCGATGACTTAAGTTTCAGAAAGATATCCGAAATTTTAGAAGTTTCAGAAAGCACCTTAAAATCGACGTATTACACAACAGTAAAAATTATTGAAGAAAAAATATTTTTATAAATCCAAACTATTTACAATAAGTTGGGTCTAAATTATATATCATGGAAAAATCAACAGAAAACAAAAACAAACAAAACTTTTTAGAGGAAGGTTTTAAAGGTGATATTTCTAAACATCACAAAAAATATTTAGGAACAGATATTCCCGAAGAATATTTTGCAAAATCAAAAAGCTCAATTTTAAACGAGATAAAAAGAGATATTAAAATTGAGGCGCCTAAAAAGACTAAAAAACAATTGGTTTTTTGGATGCGACCTCAATTTAAATATATGGCAGCAGCATCTTTAGTTTTTATTTTATGTTTAACAGTTTGGTTACAAAGTTCTAATAAAACAGATGCTTTAGAAGAGACTAATTTTGAGTTGTTCGCTTTTTCGGATACTATTTTAATTGAGTCTTTATTAGTGGATGAGTCTGAAATTGAAGCATTTACTGACGCTACTTTATTTAATGAAATTTTGGTTAAAGCAGAACTTTCTGAACAAAAGTTAGATAATTTAGTTTTAGATAACTTAATTTTAGGGGACTCATTATTGGATTATTATATTGATTATGGGTTGATCGAAACTCTGGTTTTGTAAAAAAAAAATAAAAATTTTCAAACTATTTTAAAAAGTTCAGTTCTAAGTAATAGAAACAATTATTAATTAAAAACTTACAATTATGATAACTTCAATTTCTAAAAAGAGTCTTTCTAAGTCAAGTATTCTATTTTTTACAATTACAGCCTTTATTTTATCAGCTTTATCATTTACATCTTGCTCTGATGCTTCAGACTTATCATCAGATGATACTGCTTTGATAGAAAAAATTGAAAATGCTGCAAAAACTACGATAGATATTACTAGCTTACCATCTTTAACTGATAGAGCTTTTAAGGAAGATTTACTAGATAGTTATATGATAAGTGCTCAATTAGCAGCAGGTTTAGGATATAAAGTTGCAATAGCAACAGACAATATATCTAGAGAAGAGGAAAAAAGTGATGTTTACTTTTCATTAGAAGGAAAACAATTGGTAGACAAAAATAAAGTAAGAGGGAAAAAAAGACATAAATGTTTTAAATTCTCTTTTCCTATAACTTTTTTCATGCCAGATAATTCTACAATCACTTTAGATAGTAAAGAAGATTGGGGTTTAGTAAAACAATGGTATCGTGCGAACCCTGATGCAAATGAGCGTCCAGAATTGATTTTCCCTGTTGATATTGTTTTAAAGGATGGTGTAGTACAGACGTTATTAAATATTGATGAACTAAAAGACGTTAAACGTGCTTGTAAAGAAAATAAAGACAAAAGAAAATGTTTTAGACTTGTACTTCCTGTAAGTTTTACTATGCCAGATGCAAGTGTAATTGCTGTAAATGAAAAAGCTGATTTCGAGTTAATTAAAGAATGGTACATAGATAACCCAACAGTAGAAGAAAAAGGAGTTTTGAATTTCCCAGTAGATATTATGTATAAAGATGAAACTACTGCAACTATAAATAATGCTGATGAAATGCTTGCAGCAAGAGTAGCTTGTCAAGATTAAATTTAGTATCTTAAAAATTAAAGAGTTAAAAACAATAAAAATGAAATTAAAAACCATCATATTATCTTTAAGCTTTCTTAGTCTGATGCTATTTAATACAACAGTTTTTGCTCAAGATTCTAGTTTTAGTTTAATTCAAAAAGAGTTAACACAGCAACAAAGGGATTTATTACAGAAAGAAAAAGAAGTAATGAAAATAAATCGTGAAGCTTTTAAAGCATCACTTACCAAAGAGCAATTAGTTCTTTTAAGAAATAAAACAATTTCTAAGTACGAAATAAGAAAACGTTTAGTAGCTACATTTTCTAGAAATCAAAAAAGCATGGTTAAAAATCAACAAGTTAGTTTGAGAAAAACCAGAGATAATTTCAGGAAAACACTTACAGGTGAGCAAAGAAAAATGCTAAAAGAACGAATTGATAAAATTAGAAATTCTAAAGACAGAGGAGAACTTAAAGATGGACTAAGAGTAAATAATGCTAATAATGGAAGAAAAAAAAGAAACAGAGGTAATTAGCATTTAACTATTTATGACACATCTTTTTCAAGGATTAAAAAACACTATAAAAGTTTTTGGGTTGCTATTGTTTTCAATAGCAACCTCTTTTTGTGCTTATGCTCAAGAAGAAAGTTTAGAGGATTTAGATGGTTTAATAGACGAACTTTTTTTTAACAATCAACAGTTTTTAGATGAGTTAATAGAAAGCGATTTTTCTTTCGATTTTTTATACACTTCCGTTTCTTATAATAGCAATACATTTTTCTCAGGAAGAGATTCTGGTACAGATCAATTCAATACTATTCCACAAGTCTCTTATTATCATTCCTCAGGATTTAATGCAAGTATTTCAGGGATTTATTACCAAAATTTCGATCCAAGTTGGGATTTTACGAGTGTTTCTTTAGGATATTTTAAAACCATAGGAAAAAATAAAAATATCCTTTATAATGTAGGTTATACAAAGTATTTTTATTCTGATGGCTATGATGGTTTTACAAATTCGTTGGATGTAAGTCTAGGAATTAGAAATAAAAAAAGAACTTTAGGTACAAGTTTTGGAGCTTCTTATTTATTTGGTACAGAAAAAAGTTACCAATTTGTTTCTAGTAGTTTTGTTAACTTCACTTTAAAAAGAACGCCAAATTTTGCCCTACGTTTTAGACCGCGAGTAAATTTTATAGTAGCAAAACAGAATATCACAATAATTAAAGAAGAATTTATAGCGGGTACAATTGTGCCTCGAACTTTTAATTTTGATGTGTTCGATTTGTTAAACACGCAAATAAACATACCGCTTTATTTAACTACCAATTCTTGGGATTTTGAAGTAGGCTACAATCTAAATTTACCAAATTCTTTGATCAAAGAAAATTCTTTAAAAACGACTGGATTCTTTAATTTGTCTGTTGGATATATGTTTGATTTGAATAAATAGAAACTAAACACTTTTTATTTGTCTATATTAATCGTAATATTGCAATAAACAAATTGAGATGGGTTTAACTAAGTCAGAAATATTTACTGAAGAACAAAATAATATTGCTGCCATTGCAAAAGTGTTAGGTCATCCTGCAAGAATTGCTATTTTAGAGTTTTTAATTAAGCTAAAATCTTGTGTTTGTGGAGATCTGGTAAAAGATATTGGTTTGGCGCAACCAACGATTTCTCAGCATTTAAAAGAGTTAAAAAAAGCAGGTATTATAAAAGGAAAAATAGAAGGCACGAGTGTTTGTTATTGTATAGATCAAGAAAATTGGGAGAACATAAAAAATACCTTAGGTCAGTTTTTAAGTAAAAATTCAACAGGAAGCTGTTGCTAAAAATAAAATTATGAAATTATCAGAAATTAAAAATCACTTAAAAAGTTTAAATAAAATTGGGTTTCAATTACCAAATGGAGAATTAGTTTCCAATCATT
Source organism: Flavobacteriaceae bacterium ASP10-09a (assembly GCA_000981625.1). Lineage (GTDB taxonomy): Bacteria > Bacteroidota > Bacteroidia > Flavobacteriales > Flavobacteriaceae > Polaribacter. Next base: position 7,232 of record LAQA01000061.1, on the reverse strand, counting down.
TTCATGTAACTGAAGTTGGTAAAATAACTAAAGATTTTATAGACTGTGGAGGAAAGGTTAGAAGTGAAACTGTCATTAATTTTCAGCTTTGGGAAGAAAACGATTATGATCACAGATTACATCCAGAGAAATTAATCAATATCATAGAATTGTCTGAAAAGAGGTTTCAATTTGACGATTTAGAAATTGAAGTAGAATATCAAGGAAATGAAACGATTGGTAAATACAACTTAGATTTTGACGGAACTAACTTTTTATTAACCTCAAAAATTACAGCTTGTTTGGCATTAGAGGCTTGTGTAATTCCTGATAAAAAAACCAAGGTTAAAGTTGTTGAAATTGTTAATTCTTGTTGTGATCCAAGTGCCGGTTGTTGTTAAATCTAAACTTTTAAAAAGTATAACTTAGCTAAATGTGTTTGTAAAACATTGTAAATAAATTATAAGTGATAATTTATGAAATACTTAATTTTTATATTAATTTTATTTTCTTTGATGAGCTCAAAAATAATTTTTGATTTTAATAAAAAGTCAAACCTTCGAAACTGGATAATTGTAGACGATATTGTAATGGGTGGACAGTCATCGGGTTCTTTAAAAATAGATGCTAATGGTTTTGGTGTTTTTCAAGGCACTATATCTTTAGACAATAATGGAGGATTTTCCTCTATTCGCCATAGATTTCAAAAAACAGCCATAGATGAATATACCGAGATTGTTATTAAATTAAAAGGTGATGGAAAAAAATATCAATTTAGGGTAAAATCTAATTCTGAAGACTACTACTCATATATAACACCTTTTTTAACTTCAGGTGAATGGCAAGAAATAAAAATTCCTTTAAAAGAAATGTATCCTTCGTTTAGAGGTAGAAGACTTAATCAACCTAATTTTTCTAATGATTATATTGAAGAAATTACATTTTTAGTTGGAAACAAGAAAAATGAAAATTTCAAACTTTTATTAGATAAAATAGAATTTAAATAATTTTTATAAACTATAAATTCTTATCCATTTCGCCTAATTACCTAAAGAAAATTAGTAAAAATGAATAAGAAGATTTTGTTAATTAGTGTCTTGTGTTTTCTAGGATTAAAGCATATACATATGTCTTTGAAGCTTTAGCCTATAATATCTTTAGAGTTTTCACTATACGTTCTCCATTTTTCCAAACAATCAACCATATCCTGAGGAACGTCAGAATTAAATTGCATAAATTCTCCAGTTGTTGGGTGAGTGAAACCTAGTGTTTTTGCATGTAAAGCTTGTCTTGGCAACACTTTAAAACAATTGTGTACAAATTGCTTGTATTTGGTAAAGGTTGTTCCTTTTAAGATGTCATTTCCTCCATAACGTTCGTCATTAAAAAGAGTATGACCAATATGTCTAAAATGTGCTCTAATTTGGTGTGTTCTTCCCGTTTCTAATTTACATTGTACTAAAGTTACATATGTTAAACGTTCTAAAACCTTATAATGTGTAACAGCATGTTTTCCAAAATCACCATCAGGAAAAACATCCATCTGTAAACGATTTTTAAAACTTCGTCCAATATTACCTTCAATACTACCTTCATCATTTTCCATATTACCCCAAACTAAGGCATAATATAAACGTTCAGTAGTTCTGTCGAAAAATTGTTTGGATAAGTTTGTCATGGCAAATTCAGTTTTTGCTACGACTAATAACCCACTAGTGTCTTTGTCTATTCTATGGACTAAACCTGGTCTTTCGTTAGAATTCGTAGGCAAATTTTCTACATGGTGAATTAAGCCATTTACCAAAGTTCCAGAATAATTTCCATGACCTGGATGTACAACCATTCCTGCAGATTTATTTACGACAATTACAGCATCATCTTCATAAACAATATCTAAAGGAATATCCTCTGCAACCAATAAATTTTCTGCTGGTGGATATGCCAAAACAACCCTAACAACATCATTTGGTTTTACCTTATGATTCGATTTTATAGCAATGTCATTCACGAAAATATTACCAGCTTTAGCAGCTTGTTGTATTTTGCTTCTTGTTGCATTTTCAATAAAGTTCATTAAAAATTTATCAACTCTTAAAGGCTCTTGACCTTCACTAGCGGTAAATCTATAGTGCTCGTATAGATCTTCATTTTCAATATCTTCAGAATTATTTTCTTGCATGTTTTTATTTTAGTTGGAAAGTTTCAAAGTAATAAATTTTGAAAGTTGTGAAGTTTTTATTTTTGATTACTCTAATTCCTTTTTCCATCACCTAAAACTAACTCAATAATAGCGTTTTTCGGTAATTTATCATTTGGATTTATTTTTTTTCCTTTATGTCTTAAACCCCTTACCACATCTTTACCAATATCTTTTACATAGGTATAGTTTGTACCTACAATAAAACCAATAGCTCGTAGCTCAGAAATTGCCTGTCTCTTTGTGCGTCCATTTAAATCATTAACGGTAATATCTCTATACTTAGAGGGATTTAAAGTCAAATAAATTTTACGTTTTTCTTTAACGAAATCACCAGCTTCTGGACTTTGTTCAATTACAGATCTTTTAGGGTAAATAGGGTTGTAGCTTGCGCTATCAATTACTTTAAAATCTAAATCTAAATCTTTTAAAGTTTTTTCTGCTTCTGTAATTGTTAATTTATTTAAATCTGGAACTTGTATTTTTTGATCATGATTTGTAGTGATATTTAGCCAGAATTTTAACAGAAAAACAATAACAACTAAACCAATAACTGCAAAAACAATTTGTTTAAAAAAAGATTTACTTTTAAGAAACTGAACAATACTCATTTTTTAATTTTTTAGAACGTACAAAGATATAAAAACTAAACGTTGTTGTTTCTATTTATATTTTGATAAATTTGTTTTTATTATTTTACAATTGATGAAAAAAAATATAGCTATTGTAATGGGTGGGTTTTCATCCGAAGTTAACATTTCTTTAAAGAGCGGAAATGTGGTTTATAATCATTTAGATAGGGAGAAATACAATTCTTTTAGAGTACATATTTTAAAAGAAAAGTGGGTCGCTTTAGATGACGAAGAGAATGAATATCCTATAAATAAAAACGATTTCTCGTTTACAAAAAAAGGCGATTTAATTACTTTTCATTGTGTATTTAATGCAATTCATGGAAACCCTGGAGAAAACGGAGTCTTGCTTGCTTATTTTAATCTAATAGGAATCAAACATACTTCTGCACCTTTTTATCAAATGGCATTAACTTTTAACAAAAGAGATACGTTAAGTGTGGTAAAAGAATATGGAATTAAAACTGCAATTTCTATCTATTTAAATAAAGGTGATGTTATAGATCTCGATAAAATTATAGCTAAAGTAGGTTTGCCTTGTTTTATAAAACCAAACAGTGCAGGCTCTAGCTACGGTATTTCTAAAGCACATAGAAAAGAAGAAATTTTACCAGCAATAGAAAAGGCCTATAAAGAAGACTCAGAAATTTTAATTGAATCTTTTTTAGACGGTGTAGAGGTTTCTGTTGGTGTTATTCAATATAAAGGAAAAACAAAAGTGTTGCCAATTACAGAGATTGTTACAGAAAATGATTTCTTTGATTACGAAGCTAAATATGAAGGGAAATCTAAAGAAATAACACCTGCAAGAATTTCATTAGAAGAGCAAACTAGTGTCGAATTTATTGCAGAAAAAGTATATACAATTTTAAATGTGTCTGGTTTTTCTAGATCAGAATTTATTTTTGTCGATGGTGAGCCTCATTTTATCGAAATAAATATGGTGCCAGGTTTAACAGAAGAGAGTATTTTACCACAACAAGCAAAAGCAGCAGGTATTACTTTAAAAGAATTATTTGAATCAGTTATAGAATCTGCTCTTGAATAGAGTTGATTTGTTTCTTTTTTACAAATAAACTTTTAAGAGCATGAATAATTAAACATTGAAAACATGAAAACAGCAATTTTTCCAGGATCTTTTGATCCAATAACCTTAGGTCATTATGATATCATCGAAAGAGGTGTAAAATTGTTTGATGAACTCATTATTGCAATTGGCATAAATGCGGATAAGAAGTATATGTTTTCCTTGGAAGAGCGTAAAACATTTATTAAAAATTGTTTTAAACATGAACCTAAAATAAAGGTGGTTACATATGAAGGATTAACCGTTCATTTTTGTCAAAAAAATAACGTAGATTTTATTTTAAGAGGATTAAGAAATCCTGCAGATTTTGAGTTCGAAAAAGCAATTGCGCATACAAATAGAGATTTAGCTCCTATCGAAACTGTCTTTTTATTAACAGCGGCAAGTACCTCTTATATCTCTTCATCTATAGTCAGAGATGTGATCAGAAATGGTGGAGATTACACAAAGTTAGTGCCTGCAATCGTTAGAGTTAAATAAATATGAAATACTTTTTTAAAACGATATTCTTTTTTTCTTTCTTTTTGTTGACGGGCTCTTGTGATAATTCATCCAAAGAAAATCTCGATTTCACCACACTTTTCGAAAAATCAAAAGGAACAGAAACTCCAGCATATAAAGAGGTGATTTCTTATTACACAGAACTTTCAGAAGCGTACCCTCAGATTTCATTATTTTCATTCGGACAAACAGATTCAGGAGAACCTTTGCATCTAGTGGTTTACAATAGAGAAGGAATTTTTAATATTGATGAAATTAAGAATTCAACCAAAAATAGAATCTTAATCAACAACGGAATTCATCCAGGAGAATCAGATGGAATCGATGCTTCCATGTTGTTGTTAAGAGACATAGTTCAGAATGATTCTTTAAAAGCGAAGTATAAAAATTCGATTATTTGTGTAATTCCTGTCTATAATATTGGTGGCGCTTTAAATCGAAACTCGCATACAAGAGCAAATCAAAACGGACCCGTAACATACGGTTTTAGAGGAAATGCCAGGAACTACGATTTAAATAGAGATTTTATCAAACAAGACACCAAAAACGCAGCAGCTTTTGCAGCAATTTTTCACACTGTAAATCCTGATGTTTTTATAGACAATCATGTGAGTAATGGAGCTGATTATCAATATGCAATTACACATTTATTTACGCAACATAATAAATTAGGTGGAAATTTAGGAGCATTTTTACAGAACGAAATGCGTCCTAAAATAGAAGCCTCTTTAGAAAATAAGGGAATTAACATTACACCTTATGTAAATGTTTGGGGCAATACGCCAGAAGCTGGATGGTCTCAGTTTTTTGACTCACCAAGATATTCTACTGGCTATACAACACTCTTTCACACATTAGGTCTAATGGTTGAAACACACATGTTAAAACCGTATAAAATTAGAGTAGAACAAACCTATGAATTAATGTTCTCGGCTTTTGATTTTACTGAAGAAAACTCAGAAATCATCAAAGATTTAAGATCTAAAGCTGCGGATGAAGTATTAGCGAAAAAAACATATCCGATTCATTTTAAAGTTGATAAAGAAAAGTTTAGAGACTTAAATTTTAAAGGTTATGAAGGTGAATTGATAGCAAGTAAAGTAACCAATGGAAAAAGATTGTTTTATAATCAAAACAAACCTTTTGAGAAAGTGGTTAAATATTATGATGAGTTTTCTATAACTAAGGAAATTACAATTCCTAAAGCATATATTTTATCGCAAGGTTGGCATACTATTACAGAGCGATTAGATTACAACAACATTGAATATTCTCTTTTTGATACCGACACAACGATTACTGTTGAAGTACATCATATTAAAGAGTTTAAAAGTAGAAAAGCACCTTACGAGGGGCATTACTTGCACTACAACACTACAGTAGAAAAAACATCAGAAAATATCAGTTTTAAAAAAGGAGATATTTATATTTCTACAAATCAAAACGGCGTTCGTTATTTATTAGAAACTTTAGAAGCCGAAGCTACAGATTCATTTTTTAATTGGAACTTTTTTGATACAATTCTTCAACAAAAAGAAGGGTATTCTAGTTATGTTTTTGAAGATGTTGCAGAAAAACTTTTGCTTGAAAACCCATCCCTCAAAAAAACTTTTGAAATGAAATTAAAAACGGATCAAAGATTCGTCAAAAGTACAAGAAAGCAATTAGATTTTATTTACAAAAATTCACCCCACTATGAAAAAGCACATTTACGTTTACCCATTTTTAAATTTTTCTAAACTTTCACGATTAATGAAGTTTTTTGTTATTTCATTTTTATTACTTGTTTCTGTTCGTTGTAATGATACTCCAAATCCAGTAAAAAAAGAGTTGAATGAAATTGCGAAAGAGATTATGACGAATGCAAAATATTGTGCATTCATTACAATTGATTCTTTAGGAGTTGCAAATGCAAGAGCTATGGACCCTTTTTTACCAGATGAAAATTTCACGGTTTGGATGGCAACAAAACCAAGTAGTTTAAAAGTAAAACAGCTTCAAGGAAACAATAATGTAACACTTTATTACTTTGATGAACAGAGTGTTAGTTATGTTACTTTACAAGGAATTGCAAGTATTATAAATTCCCGAAATGAAAAAGAAATCTTTTGGAAAAAAGAGTGGAAAAACTTCTATAAGAACAGAACATCAGATTATACTTTAATAAAGTTTATACCAAAAACAGGAAGTGTAATCAGCGAGAAATATAAAATTTTAGGAGATTCGATTACTTGGAAAACTCCTACAATCAATTTTTAAATATGAAAAAAATAGCTTTATTATTTACTTTAATAATTCTTTTTAGTTGTCAAAAATCAAAAATGAAAGAATAACCCGCTACCAGTTTTTATGTTGGAACCTATACAGACTGGGATAGCAAGGGGATTTATACATATGAGCTCTCTAGCGAAGGAAAATTGAAACAAATTGGACTCGCTGCAGAAACAAGTAACCCTTCTTTTTTGGCTAAAAGCAATGACAATAAAACACCTTTTGCAGTAGATGAAGCAAACGAAAATGGAACGGGTTTTGTGAAATCTTACAGAATAGAAAATGATTCACTTATATTTATCAGCAAAGTAAAGTCTGGAGGAGCACATCCTTGTTTTATTTCTGTAAATGACGAAAATCAAGTTTTAGTTGCGAATTATACTGGAGGAAATGTAGGTTTATTAGAAGCAGATACATCGGGTAAATTATCAAAATTAATAAACGTACAACAGCATTTTGGAAAAGGAACTACAGATAGACAAAAATCTCCGCACGCACATTCTACTTGGTTTCATCCAAATAAAAAAGAAGTTATTTCTGTAGATTTAGAAACCAATGAATTATG
>LAQA01000014.1:4091-20820 GCA_000981625.1 Flavobacteriaceae bacterium ASP10-09a | reverse complement strand
TTTCTCTTTACTGAGAAAATAAATATTGCTTTTTAAAAGTTAAAAAAATACGGATACTTTTTTACAAAGTATCCGTATTTTTACAAAATGGAATTTAAGTTAGTATCAGAGTTTTCTCCAACAGGAGATCAACCCCAAGCAATAGATGAACTCTCTAAAGGAATTTTATCTGGTGAAAAATTTCAAACCTTATTAGGGGTAACGGGTTCTGGTAAAACTTTTACCGTGGCTAATGTTGTAAAGGAAGTTAAAAAACCAACCTTAGTTTTAGCACATAATAAAACATTAGCAGCGCAATTATATTCTGAGTTTAAACAATTCTTTCCAGAAAATGCTGTAGAATATTTTGTTTCTTATTACGACTATTATCAACCAGAAGCTTACATCCCAGTAACAGGAACCTATATTGAAAAAGATTTATCTATTAATGAAGATATAGAACGTTTACGATTAAGCACAACCTCCTCCCTACTTTCAGGTAGACGAGATGTCATCGTTATTGCTTCTGTTTCTTGTTTATACGGAATTGGAAATCCCACAGAATTTAAGAAAAATGTAATTCCTGTTGAAGTGGGCCAACAAATAGCACGTACGAAATTTTTACACCAACTTGTTCAAAGTTTATATTCTAGAACAGAAGTAGAAATTAAAAGTGGAACATTTAAAGTAAAAGGCGATGTGGTAACTATTTACCCTTCTTATGGAGATAATGGTTATCGAGTTCACTTTTTTGGTGATGAAATTGAAGAAATAGAATCTTTTGATTTGGAAAGTAACGCAATCCTTGAAAGCTTTCAAGAACTCACTATTTACCCCGCAAACTTGTTTGTAACTTCTCCGGATGTTTTACAAAATGCCATTCATCAAATTCAAGAAGATATGATGAAACAAGTTGATTATTTTAAAGAAATCGGCAAACATCTAGAAGCAAAACGTTTAAAAGAACGTACGGAATTCGATCTTGAAATGATTCGTGAATTAGGATATTGTTCAGGAATTGAAAACTACTCGCGTTATTTAGACGGTAGAGAGCCTGGCACAAGACCTTTCTGTTTACTAGACTATTTTCCTGATGATTATTTAATGATTATTGATGAAAGCCACGTAACGGTTCCGCAAACGCATGCAATGTATGGAGGCGATAGATCTAGAAAAGAAAACTTAGTAGAATATGGATTTAGATTAATGGCCGCAATGGACAATCGTCCTTTAAAGTTTGATGAATTTGAAGCGATTCAGAATCAGACAATTTTTGTTTCAGCAACTCCTGCAGATTATGAGCTTCAAAAAACAGAAGGCGTTTTTGTAGAACAAATAATTAGACCCACAGGTTTGTTAGATCCCATTATTGAAATTCGTCCAAGTTTAAACCAAATTGATGATTTAATAGAAGAAATTCATATTCGTGTAGAAAAGGATGAAAGAACTTTGGTTACGACTTTAACCAAAAGAATGGCAGAAGAACTCACAAAATATCTAGCTAGAGTTGATATACGTTGTAGATACATTCATTCTGATGTTGATACTTTAGAACGAGTTGAAATCATGCAAGACTTACGTAAAGGTTTATTTGATGTTTTAATTGGTGTAAACCTTTTAAGAGAAGGTTTAGATTTACCAGAGGTTTCTTTAGTTGCTATTTTAGATGCTGATAAAGAAGGTTTTTTAAGAAGTCACAGATCGATAACACAAACAGTCGGTAGAGCAGCAAGAAACATTAATGGTTTGGCAATTTTATATGCAGATAAAATGACTAAAAGCATGCAAAAAACTATTGATGAAACTGACAGAAGAAGAGAAAAACAAATGGCATATAATACAAAACACAACATCACTCCTACCCAGATTAACAAAAAAATTGATGATACCTTATCTAGAAGTGCTGTTTCTAGTTATCATTATGACAATGCCAAACAAGTTGCTGCAGAGCAAGATTTACAGTATCTACCAAAAGAAGAAATAGAAAAACGAATCAGAGAAAAACGCAAACACATGGAAGCTGCAGCAAAAGGTTTGGACTTTATTGTAGCTGCGAAATTACGTGATGAAATTGCTGTTTTAAGAGAGAATATATAATATATATATTATCTTACATAAAAATAATTGCTAATAAATACCCTTTACCTATGAAACATAAAATTACGATGTTAATCCTATTTATAGGGTTAAGTACTGCCGCGCAAACTAAATTTAAAAAGGGATACTTTATTTCAAATGATGATATAAAGACGGAATGTTTTATTAAAAGTGAAGATTGGAGGTCGAACCCTGTTGAAATTAAATATCGGATTAATGAAGATTCCAAAACAAAAAAAGAAACAATAAATTCAATTAAAGAGTTTAGTATCTATAAGGTAAATAAATTTCAAAAATTTACAGTAAATATTGATAGATCAAGTGATAGAGTTGGAAAATTAAGCTCAAAAAGAGCTTTAGAGTATACAGAAGAAACACTATTTTTAAAGGTTTTAATTGAAGGTAATGCGAACTTGTACTTTCACCAAGATGGCAACTTGTTTAGTTATTTTTATACTACCCAAAATAAGCCTATTCGACTATTAGAACATAAAAGATTCAAAACACAACAAGGTGTAATTAGCGAAAACAAAAACTATATATATCAATTAAAGAAAGATGTATCGTGTACTAATTTAAAAACTAAACTTGTTAAGTATACTAAAAAAAGTTTATCAAATTATTTTTTGAAATTTAATAATTGTGATGGAAATGGGTCCTCTATTGATTACTTAAAAAATCAATCTAAAAAAAGTATCGCATTCAATCTTAAATTAGGAGTTCATCAAGTACAATTCTCAAAAGGCAATGAATCATTTACAGATAATAAAAATATATTTGGGGTTGGTGGAGAGTTAATTTATACGCTTCCTTTTAACAATAATAAGTGGGCTATTTTTATAGAACCTACATTTAACAGTGCAAAGATAGAAGCAACATATAAATACTCAAACTACGGAAGAATAGAAACAACTATTGGTCAATTTGATTTACCTATTGGTATAAAACATTTTATCCATGTAAATAAAGAATCTAAATTATTTCTTAGTTCTGCTTTTATATTTGGCTTTTCTCATATAGATTTTTTGGGTGATAATGAATCATCTTCAGATAAATTTTTATCCGGAGACCCGAGTATTTCTTTAGGTCTTGGCTACTATTACAAAAACAGATATAGCTTAGAAGCTAGATATCGATTTAACCGAGTTTTAGTGGGAAGTATACAAGAAAATGCAAAAATTAATGTAAACTCAATATCTATTGTATTAGGGTATAAAATATTTTAATTCTACTTTGTACAAATTATTACGCCAAAAAAATGAATAAGATTAAATTAAATTTATTGTGCTGTTTTTTTATTATCTGTTCTTGTTCTTCAATTAATGATGCGTATTTTATTAAAACTACAAATATTGATACTCAAAAAAAAATAAAAAATAACGGATACTTTTATTCTGAATTTAAAGAGGATAGTAAAAAACACCAATCAAATTATATAAAACCATATATCTTATATAGCAATGGAACCGTGCTAAGTTTTGATCACTCTGGTAAATCCTTATCGGAAGCAACATACAATCAAATTAAAAAACAAGGTTTATATGTTTGCCTTTTAAAACCTAAAAGTGACTATGAAGATATTTTGAAATATTTTGAATGCACAATTGAAAATAAACTTTATTACAAAACAACTTCATCAGTATATCAAATTTTTAATGACACGATTAAAATTCAAACCTATACCTCAAATAATAGTTTATTAGAAAAAAGCGGTATTGTTTTAAACGATAGTGCATTCGTTTTAAAAAAAGAATACAACTATAAGAAAGATAAAATTAAAACTATTAATGAGAGATATAAATTTAGAGCGTTTGATAAAAAACCACCTATAAATACAATTACGAATACTTTTCCTAGAAAATAAAATATTAAAAATAAACGAACTTCGTTAACATCTGGTATAAATTATTAAAACAGACGACACAAAGATATACGTTAGCAAGAAATTAAATTAATCTTCACTTCCCCAAGGTGCGCTTGGAGTTTCTATTTCTTTCGTTAAGTCAAATTTTACAGAAAAGAATCTATCCGTTCCAATTCTTCGTAAGTTGTATGTAAAGCTCGTTTCATCTATTGTAACCCACCAAACATTATTAGAAGCATACGATATTAAATTTGAGGTATACTGATCCGCTGGAAAAAACTGAATATTAGCTAATCCTGTATTAGGGTTTGAACCCCCATATTGCGTTACTTTGTCTTCTGAACCATCTTTATGCCTATGGTCGTGTTTTAATTCAATTAACTTTTTATCACTAATGTTAAAAACCCAAGTACGAGATTTATCATCTCCTACAAAAAAAGGAATCCTAATCGTATTTTCTTCACAAGAGCGAATGTGCATTACTAATTTTTTACCAGTAAAACCTTCTCCGGCTTTGGCTCCTTCGACTATTACGCCTTCATAAGCTTTTCCACAATGTTCTTTTAAAGTGTTCCAGAACACTTCAGAATTAGGAATCTCTTGTGCTGTTATTTGTAATGAAAATAAAAGTAGTATTAAAAGTTTCTTCATAATTTATAAATTATATAATGCGCAACAATATAAATTAAAATTTTTAAAAAAAGTTGGGTATGCATTTAATTAAAATAGAACACCTCACGTAAACTGAATAAATTTCAGCATATGTGAGGTGTTTAAAATATATTTTAACTTAAAACTAAGATGCTTCTAAAACTACTTGTACTTTATCAGCAGCTTCTTGAAATTCTGTAGCAGAAATAATTTCCATTCCAGAATTGTCAATTAACTCTTTAGCTTCTTTAGCGTTTGTTCCTTGTAATCTACAAATAATAGGCACATTAATTCTGTCTCCCATACTTTTGTATGCATCTACAACACCCTGTGCAACTCTGTCACAACGTACAATACCTCCAAAAATATTTACTAAAATTGCTTTTACATTTGGATCCTTTAAGATAATACCAAAAGCAATTTCAACTCTTTGTGCATCTGCAGTACCACCAACATCTAAAAAGTTAGCAGGCTCTCCTCCAGATTCTTTAATTAAATCCATTGTTCCCATTGCTAAACCAGCTCCGTTTACCATACAACCAACATTTCCGTCTAAATCTACATAGTTTAAACCAGCAGCTTTCGCTTCTACTTCGATTGGATTTTCTTCTCTTAAATCACGCATTGCTGCATAATCTCTGTGTCTATATAAAGCATTTTCATCTAAAGAAACTTTAGCATCAACCGCCATAATTTTAGAATCAGATGTTTTTAAAACCGGGTTAATCTCAAACATAGAAGAGTCTGAACCAATGTATGCTTTGTATAAGTTAGTAACAAACTTTGTCATTTCTTTAAAAGCTACACCAGATAAACCTAAATTAAAAGCTACTTTACGTGCTTGAAAAGGCATAATTCCTAATAAAGGATCAATCTCTTCTGTAAAAATTAAATGCGGAGTTTCTTCTGCTACAGTTTCAATATCCATTCCACCTTCCGTAGAATACATAATCATATTTTTACCGGTAGCTCTATTTAATAAGACAGACATATAATATTCTTCTGGCTCAGAATCTCCAGGATAATATACATCCTCACAAATTAAAACTTGGTTTACTTTTTTTCCTTCAGCAGATGTTTGAGGTGTAATTAACATCATTCCAATAATGTCATTGGCAATGCTTTCTACTTCAGCTAAATTTTTAGCCAATTTAACTCCTCCACCTTTTCCACGACCACCTGCGTGAACCTGTGCTTTGATAACATGCCAACCTGTACCAGTTTCTGCAGTTAATTGTTTCGCTGCATCTACAGCTTCTTTATGGTTGCTCGCAACAATTCCACGTTGAATTCTAACGCCAAAACTGCTTAAGATTTCTTTTCCTTGATATTCGTGTAAGTTCATTTGTAAGAATATTATTTAATGGTAGCAAAAGTACAAATTCATTAAAGAAATTTTATACATTATTTGATAAAATTATTGCGAATAAAAAAAAATGCAATTCATTACAATAATCGAACAATTCAGAGCAAAAAAAAAAAAATTATAGTTCTACTATTAAGTTTACTCTCAAAAAAACCTCCTTTTAAGAAATATTTAACAGTTTATCTATGTAACACTTTAAACTTTATGATGTCTTTAAAACAATTAACATGATTTTATGATTTATGACCTAAAAGGATAAATACTTTAGCATCGTGTTCACACAAAATTAGCTAAATTGATATGCCGAAGAATTTATTATTATTATTACTATTTATTATCGCTTTATTTTCTAATAAATTAAATGCTCAGAGCAAAGAAAATAGAAAAAAAATTAAAACTACAAGAGTTAAAAAAGCACCAAAAATCGATGGGTTTTTAAATGATGATGCATGGGAAAACGTAGAAATATGTACAAATTTTGTAGTTTTTAAACCTGCAAATGGAAAACCTGTTTCTGACAAATATCAAACTACTGTAAAAGTAGTGTACGATGATGATGCAATTTACATTTCTGCTCAAATGATTGATCCAGATCCAAAAAATATTCCTAGAGAGTTTGCTGTTAGAGATAATTTTAGCAACTCAGACTTCTTTTCAGTTACAATCAACCCAAATGATGATGGACAAAATCCCTTTCAATTTATCGTGCAAAGCACAGGAAACCAAGTAGACGCTAAAGTTTCTAATGGAGATAGAGATCTAAACTGGAGTGCAGTCTGGAAAAGTGCTGCAAAGATTACTGATAAAGGCTGGTCTGTCGAAATGGAGATTCCATATAGGGCATTGCGTTTTGCAAACAGACCTGTACAATCTTGGGGATTTAATTTTCATAGAAGATTGGAGAAATTAAACGAGCAACATAGTTGGACTCATATTGATAATTCTATTGGAGGATGGACTCAGTATGATGGATTAATTACAGGCTTTAAAGATATTAAACCCCCAACAAGATTAAATTTATATCCTTATGCGTCTGCAACAGCTTCAACTTTTGAAGGAAACACGAATTATAACTGGAGTGTTGGTATGGACATAAAATATGGTTTAACAGACAATTTTACGTTAGACGCAACTTTAATTCCTGATTTCAGCCAAGTTGGCTTTGATGATGTCGTTTTAAATTTAGGTCCTTTTGAACAAGAGTTTACTGAACAAAGACAGTTTTTCACTGAAGGTACAGAATTGTTTAATATCGCAGATTTATTCTACTCTAGACGGATTGGTGCTTCACCTATTGATCAATTTGATGTTTCTAGCACACTTTCTTCAGATGAAGAAATTACTAATTACCCAGAAAAAGTGACAATGCTAAATGCTATAAAAATTTCTGGAAGAACTAAAAAAGGATTAGGCATTGGTTTTTTTAATGCAATTACAGAAGAAACTGAAGCTACCATAAAAAATAATAGTAGTGGAGAAATTAGAAAAGAAGTCATAAATCCTTTTACTAATTACAATATATTAGTGTTAGATCAACAGTTTAATCAAAATTCAACAATATCGTTAATTAACACAAATGTAACAAGAGATGGCAGATTTAGAGATGCTAATGTTACTGCTTTAGACTGGCATGTAGAAACCAAGGACAGCAAATATAATGTTGATGGCTCTGTAAGCATGAGTCGTATCTTTAATGATATAAACATACCGAATACAGGGTATACTCTTAACAATAGTTTTGGTTATGATTTTGGACATTGGAACTGGGAGATTGGCTATGGTTTTGAAGATAAAAACTTTAACCCTAATGATTTTGGAATTCAGTTTAGTAATAATGAACAAACAACTTACGGAAGTGCTGGCTGGAAAACTTTGCAACCAACAAAAAAATTTAATTACTATCGTTTTAATTTCTATAATCGCCTAAATTTTCAACATTTTTCTGGTATATACACAGGCTACAATGCTGGTTTTAGATTTAATGCTCAAACTATAAAACGTTTTTCTTTTGGTGGTAATTTAAATTACGGTTCAAAAAACAAAGATTTCTTTGAACCAAGACAAGGTTCTACAAGTGGAATTTATTTTTTACAGCCAGAAAGAAAAAACATAAGCGCATATATTTCTACAAATTCTCAAAAAAAATTAGAATTAAATGCAAATGTCTATCATTCTTTCTATAGCAATAACCCAAAAGCTAGATATGGCTTTAGGATTGCTCCACGTTATAGATTTACAAATCAATTTTCTTTACGATATCGATTAAATTTCAACAAAACAAATAACGATCAAGGTTATGTAAATGAAGATGCTACAAACATAATTTTTGGAATGAGAGATCGAAAAAACTATACGAATTCAATCTCAGGAAAATATAATTTTAGCACGAACTCCTCTTTATCATTAAGCTTTAGACATTACTGGGGGGCTGTTAGCTACAACAGTTACCATAACTTAAATCCGGATGGAAACTTAGAACCTAATAATAGTTACAGAGGTGAAAATGTAAATTTTAATAGTTGGAATTTGGACTTGAATTACATATGGCAATTTGCACCAGGAAGCCAATTAATTGCGTTTTACAGAAATTCTATTTTTAATTCAGACACCAACTCCAACTTAGATTTCTTTGAAAATATAGAAAATTTATTTGAACAATCTCAGAGTCATACATTCTCTGTAAGGTTTGTATATTTTATAGATTATAATAAAATAAAAAGTATTCTTTAAAAATTCCTCAGAAAGTAAAAAACGGATGTACTTCACGAAAGTATATCTGTTTTTTTTATACTTTAGATGCCTAGAAATAATTCCTATGATTGTCACAAAAAATATCCATAAATATTATGGAGATGTTCAAGTTTTAAAAGGCCTTGACTTACATATTAAAAAAGGAGAAATTGTTGCTATCGTTGGTCCTTCTGGAGCAGGGAAAACAACTTTACTGCAAATCTTAGGCACTTTAGACAAACCTTTAAAAGAACAAGACTTTGAGTTATCTATAAATAATATTTCTCTTAAAAACCTTTCTGACAAAGAATTGTCAGAATTTAGAAATAATCACATCGGTTTTATCTTTCAATTTCATCAATTATTACCAGAGTTTACTGCTTTAGAAAATGTTTGCATTCCTGCTTATATTGGAAAAAAAGATAAAAAAGAAACAGAAATAAGAGCAAAAGAATTATTAGATTTTTTAGGGTTATCCCACAGAGTTCATCACAAACCAAATGAACTTTCAGGAGGTGAACAACAAAGAGTTGCAGTTGCGAGAGCACTCATCAATAATCCTTCTGTAATTTTAGCTGATGAACCTAGTGGAAATTTAGACAGTGAATCTGCCAAAAATTTACATGAACTATTTTTTAAACTACGTGATGAGTTTGGGCAAACCTTTATTTTAGTAACTCATAATGAAGAACTTGCAGAAATGACTGACCGAAAATTAACAATGATTGATGGCAAAATTATTTAATATTTTAAGATGAAAAAAGCCGAGCTCAAAGAATTTTTAGACGAAAAGGTAGTTTTGTACAACAATCCTAAATTTATTGAATCTGACCCCATACAAATTCCACATCTATTTACTAAAAAAGAAGACATTGAAATCGCTGCTTTTTTAACAGCCACCATTTCTTGGGGAAATAGAACAATGATTATTAAGAACTCTTTTAAAATGATGGAATTATTAGGTAATTCTCCTTATGATTTTGTTTTACATCATCAAGAAAAAGATTTAGAACCCTTCCATAATTTTGTTCACAGAACTTTTAATTATATAGATTTTCAGCAATTTATAAAATCACTTCAACATATTTATAAAAACCACGGCGGGTTAGAAAATGCGCTGACAATTAAAGATGGATCCAAAACGTATCAAACAGCAATACATCAATTTAAAAAATTGTTTTTTGAGATTGAACATCAACAAAGAACACAAAAACATGTTTCAGATCCTTTAAAAAACTCCGCAGCAAAACGCATCAACATGTTTTTAAGATGGATGGTTAGAGACGATAAGTCTGGTGTCGATTTTGGTATTTGGAAAACGCACAAACCGGCAAACTTGTCTTGTCCTTTAGATGTGCATTCAGGTAATGTTGCAAGGAAATTAAAACTACTTTTAAGAAAACAAAATGATTGGAAAGCACTTTCTGAACTAGATGAAAACTTACGAAAATTAGACAAAAACGATCCTGTGAAATACGATTTTGCATTATTTGGATTGGGCGTATTTGAAAAGTTTTAATAAAAAATTAACAACAGTTTAGATATTGATTTAATTGTAATAAATTGGTGTCTCTAAAATTTATACAAAATGAAAAAATATATTTTTTTTATTCTTATTTTTCTTTGCTTTTCTTTAATAGCTCAAGATAAAAGAATCCCTTTAGACACGACGATAGTTACCTTAAATTCAGTTAAAATTAAAGGTAAAACAATACCGTATAAAGCTACAACAGGTATGCAACCTGTTTGGAATAGCAATGGTAAAATTGTTGCCTCATTATATTATACGTATTACACAAGAACTGATGTTAAAAACACATCCAAAAGACCGCTTATAATGTCTTTTAATGGTGGTCCTGGATCAGCATCTGTTTGGATGCACATTGCATATACAGGTCCTAAAACTTTAAAAATTGATGATGAAGGATATCCGATACAACCCTACGGAATAAAAGACAATCCATATTCTGTTTTAGATGTAGCAGATATTGTTTTTATAAACCCTGTCAATACAGGATATTCACGTCCAGTATTAGAAAAAGGGGAAAAAATAGATGAAAAATACTTCTTTGGCGTAAATGCTGATGCAGCATATTTAGCAGACTGGTTAACAACATTTATGACTCGAAATAATCGTTGGTTGTCTCCAAAATATATTATTGGCGAAAGCTACGGAGGAACTCGAGTTATGCAGTTGGCAAACGAGTTGCAGAACAGACAATGGATGTATTTAAATGGCGTAATTATGGTTTCACCTGCGGATTATAAAATCATTAGATCGGGCGCTTCAGAGGATATCGCTATGAATTTACCTTATTTTACAGCAACTGCATGGTATCATAAAATGTTGCCTGCTGACCTACAACAAAAAGATTTAGAAGAAATTTTACCAAAAGCAGAACTATTCTCCTACAATGAACTACTTCCAGCAATCTCAAAAGGAGGAAATATTTCTTCTGAAGAAAGAAATCGCATCGCTGAGAAGATGGCTCGATTTACAGGAATAAAAAAACGGGTTTTATTGCAACAAAATCTAGAAATGAAGCCAAGCTTCTTTTGGAAAGAGCTTTTACGTGATAAAAACGGAAAAACGATTGGCCGATTAGACAGTCGATATTTAGGAATAGATAGACAAGAGATTGGCACAAGTCCAGATTATAGTCCAGAATTAACATCTTGGTTGCACTCTTTTACACCCGCAATGAATCATTACACTCAAAATGTATTAAAGTTTAAAACTGATGTGAAATACAATATGTTTGGCCCTGTACATCCTTGGGATTTTGAAAATGAGAATGCTCGTGAAAACTTAAGAAAAGCGATGGCTCAGAATCCATACTTACACCTTTTAGTACAATCTGGATATTATGATGGAGCAACCACATATTCTGTTGCAAAATATACAATGGGAAAAATTGACCCTAGTGGAAAAATGAAAAACAGAATGAGTTTTAAAGGTTACAGAAGTGGACATATGATGTACTTACGTAAAGAAGATTTAGAAAAATCAAACGAAGATTTACGTGTTTTTATTAAAAAAAGTTCAGGAAATATTGGACCCGCTAAATATTAATTTGTTTTTTAATGCAATTTAAAAACCCAGAAATTTTATACTTTTTAGCACTACTAATTATCCCTATTTTAGTGCACCTTTTTCAATTGCAAAAGTTTGTAAAAACACCTTTTACAAACGTTGCTTTTTTAAAAAAATTAGTGCAAGAAACACGCAGAAGTTCTCGCATTAAAAAATGGTTAATTTTATGTACAAGAATTCTATTATTTCTAGCGATACTCTTTGCCTTTTCACAACCTTATTTTAGCAACAAAAGCACAGGTAAAAAACAACATACTTTTATCTATTTAGATAATTCTTTAAGCACTAATACAAAAGGAGAAAGAGGGGATTTATTACAAATATCGGCTCAAGAAATTATAGAAAATGCTTCAGAGAAAGACATCTATTCTTTACAGACTAATGAGAATTTTTATAAAGAAATTACGTATTCAGAATTAAAAAAAGAGCTCCTAAAAGTTAAAAACGTATCAAAAAAAATAGATTTAAGTAGTGTTTTCTTAAAAATCAAGAGCCATCAATCAAGTAAAACTAATACTTTACATAAAAACATATTAATATCTGATTTTCAGTATACTTACAAGTACAAGTTTACAAATGTAACACCCTCTTTTTCAGCTATAAAACTAGAAAGTAGTCAAAAAAGCAACATCTCTATAGACAGTGTATTTATCAGTAATACCAATAAAAATAATTTTACGATTAATGTCGTTGTAAAAAACCAAGGAGAAGAAAAAAACAATATTCCTATTGCGCTTTTTAATGATCAAAAATTAATTAGTAAACAGTCCTACTCTATCAAGAAAAACGATACAGAAACCATTAATTTCACAGTTCAGAATCAATCTAATTTTTTAGGAAAAATAGAAACAACTTTTAACGATATTTTTACTTTTGACAACACCTTTTATTTCAGTTTAAATTCCACAAAAAAAACGAACATATTAAGCATAGGAAATGAAGAAAATTTCTTATCTAAAATCTACACAAAAGATAAATTTAATTTCACCCAATCTTCCATACAAAATATCAACTATAATTCCATCCAAAAACAACAACTAATTATCTTAAATGAATTAGAAGGAGTTTCTGAGATTTTATCAAAAAGCATTATAGATTATTCTAATAAAGGAGGTGATCTAGTCATCATCCCAAACAACAAAATAGACGTTAACTCTTATAATCTTTTTTTAGAAAAAATTGCCAAGTCAAAAATTGATTCTAAAATTTCTGACACATTAAAAATTACAAACATCAACTACAATCATCCTTTATTCAAAAACGTATTTTCTAAGAAGGTTAGTAATTTTCAATACCCAACCATAAAAAGTTACTACCCTATTTCATCAAAAAATAGTAGTGAAATTATTTCTTTTGAAAACAGCTTGTCATTTATTAGTCAAATTAAAGACGCTAACAGCAAAACTTATTGGGTTTCAAGCTCACTTAACAAAAATAATAGTAACTTCCTTAATTCACCTTTAATTGTGCCTGTTTTTTACAATTTTGGAAAATTAAGCTTTCAACATTCAAAATTATATTATTTTTTAGATGATAAAAATAATATTGATATAGAAACCAAGTTAGAAAAAGATGGTATTTTAAATATCTCCAATTCAAAATCATCATTCATTCCAATACAACAAACCTTTCAGAATAAAGTAAATATCATAACTAAAGAGAAACCTAATAATGCAGGTTTTTATTACGTACTGAGAAAAAAAGATACTTTACAAATTTTAGCTTACAATACACCTAAAGAAGAAAGTTTACTCAATTTCATGGATTTAAATTCATTTAAAGAAAAAAACAAAAATATTAAGGTTGCTACCTCTATTACTGGGGTTTTTAAAAATTTAAATGAAAAAAATGAAGTTCATTGGCTTTGGAAATGGTTTTTAGTCTTGGCAATTGTATCTTTGCTTCTAGAAATTTTTATTCTAAAATTCTATAAACCATGAGTACACTTATTAAAAATGCAACTATTATAGATGCTACTAGTCCTTATCACAAACAAAAAAAGGATATTTTAATTAGTGATGGAAAGCTTGAAAAAATAGCCAATTCTATTCCGAAAAAAGACAATTACACAGTTTTAGAACTAGAAAACCTTCACGTTTCTTGTGGTTGGTTTGACACGAGTGTTTCTCTTGGAGAACCCGGTTTCGAAGAAAGAGAAACTATTAAAAACGGCTTGCAAGTTGCCGCTAAAAGCGGATTTACGTCCATTGCTATAAACGCTAACACGTTACCTGTTATTGATTCTAAATCTAATGTTGAATATTTAATTCACAAAGCTTTTAATACCGCTACAAATCTTTATCCAATTGCTGCTTTAACAAAAGGAAGCAATGGTTTAGAAATGGCTGAATTGTATGATATGCAACAATCAGGAGCGATTGCTTTTGGAGATTATAATAAACCAATTGAGAATGATAATCTTATGAAAATTGCACTTTTATATGCGCAAAATTTTGATGGTTTAGTTTTGAGTTTTCCAAAAAACAACGCGATTGCTGGAGATGGAAATGCTAATGAAGGTATTAACAGTACAAGATTAGGTCTAAAAGGAATTCCTGCTTTAGCGGAGCATATTCAAATTGCACGCGATTTATTTCTACTAGAATATACAGGAGGCAAATTACATATTCCAACAATTTCTTCAGCAAAATCAGTTACCTTAATTAAAGAAGCAAAAAAGAAAGGATTAAAAATAACCTGTAGCGTTGCCGCTCATCACTTAATTTTAACGGATGATGAATTGCATGGTTTTGATAGCAATTTTAAAACAAACCCACCTTTAAGAACTAAAGAAGACATAAAGGCATTGCAAAAAGGAATAAAATCTGGAGAGATTGATGTAATCACTTCAGATCATAACCCTATAGATATTGAGCATAAAAAAGTAGAATTTAGTGAAGCTAAAGATGGTTTAATTGGTTTAGAATCTGCATTCGGAGCAGTAAATTCCGTTTTAGATCTAGAAGATTTCATCAGTTGCTTTACAACAAAACCAAAAGAAATATTTGGAATTGAAAATCACTCTATTCAAGAAGGTAACATTGCAGATATTTCACTTTTTAACCCTGAATTAGTAACTACTTTTACAGAAAAAAGTATTCTATCAACTTCAAGGAATAGTGCTTTTATCAATAAAAAGTTAAAAGGAAAAGTCTACGGAATCTACGCTAATAATCAATTAATTATAAATTAAATAGACATGGAAAGTCAAACTATAAACGAAGGAAAAACAGCGGCAATTATAAGTTATTTTCTTGTTGTAGGTTTAATTATTGCTTTTATTATGAATTATAATAAAAGGAACTCTTTTACTAGCTTCCATATAAAACAGATGATCGGCTTAAGCATAGCCTACTCTCTAAATGGTTGGATAGTTTTTCCTTTCATAGACAAAACTGCAGCAGCAATTATTACTATTATTCTATTTATTTTATGGGTTATTGGTTTAATTGGAGCTATTAGAGGCCAAAAAAAATTAGTACCTGTTGTTGGTGAAAAATTTCAAATATGGTTTAAGAATATCTAAATTTTTTACATAAAATTATTTATTATTTATGAGTTTACACTACATAGTAAGAGAACCAAAAAAAGAAATTCAGAATCCGTCTTTATTAATTTTGTTGCATGGTTACGGGAGTAACGAGCAAGATTTATTTTCTTTTGCTGAAGAATTACCTGATGATTTATTAATCGTGAGTGCACAAGCACCTTATGAAATCGGTCATGGAAGTTATGCTTGGTATGCCATTAATTTTGATGATGCTAATGGTAAGTTTTCAGACTTAAAACAAGCCAAAACTTCAATAGATAAAATTGCCATCTTTATTGACGAAATAAAACAAAAATATCAGACAAATACTGATAAGACTTTTTTATTAGGTTTTAGTCAAGGAGCCATTTTAAGCTATTCTTTAAGTTTTTTCCACCCCAATAAAGTACAAAACATTATTGCTTTAAGCGGTTATATAAATACTGAATTAGTACCTGCTTTAATTTCTACAAAAATTAAAACCAATTATTATTGTTCTCATGGTTCTGTAGACCAGGTTTTACCTATTGATTGGGGAAGAAAAAGCAAACCTTTTTTAGATAACTTAGGATTTCAGAATGTATTTTCGGAATACCCTGTTGGCCACGGAGTAGCTCCACAAAACTTTTACAGTTTTAAATCTTGGATTGAAGAGCGCTTGTAAAAAAGACGTCTTAAATAAAAAAAACTTAGCTACTTGCAATGAATAATTAAATAGCTAACAATACAAGTCTAATACACTAAACTTGATTCAATCTTAAAATAGGGGTCATATCTTATTTAAAGTTGTGCTTTGTTATTAAAAAAAAACTGACCTATGTTAAATTTATTTCCAAAAAAACGATACGACCTTATAGTAAAACATGATAGCTAGTGAAGAATTATACTTGTAATTCTTGGAATTTTAATTACTCTTTAAGCAAATAATTAGAACAAAAACCAAAAAAAAACAATAGAAATCAATAATTAATGAAAACATTCTTCAAAATCTAAAAAACAATAAAATCTTTTTAAATTGTAAGAACAAAAAAACAGCAGTGTGTTATTTAAACATTAATTTTTAAACCATCAAAAGCTAAAAAAACATTTTCTGGTAAATTTTTGGACACATCAGAATGAAAACCAAGTTTATGACTAATATGTGTAAAATATGCTCTTTTTGGTTTAATTTCTGCAACAAAATCTAAAGCTTCTTGTAAATTAAAGTGTGTAGGATGCTCCTGAATTCTTAAAGCATTTACAACTAAAACATCTAAGTTTTTTAGCTTTTCTTTTTCTGATTTTGTTATTGATTTTACATCTGTTAAATATGCGAAATCAAAAATCCTATAAGCAGTTACAGGCAAGTTACCATGCATTACCTCTATTGGAGTTACTGCTACATCATCAATAAAAAAAGGTGAACTAGTAACCAAATTA
>LAQA01000014.1:510-4037 GCA_000981625.1 Flavobacteriaceae bacterium ASP10-09a | reverse complement strand
ATAGGCATCTCTCCTATTTTATAACAAAAAGGACGTAAATCATCCAAACCTGCAGTATGATCTGAATGTTCGTGAGTAAATAAAACACCATTAACCAACTGAACTTTTTCCCGAAGCATTTGCTGTCTAAAATCGGGACCACAGTCAATTAAATAACAAAAATTATCCCAAGAAATTAAAATTGAAGAACGCAAGCGTGTATCTTTTGGGTCTTCTGATAAACAAACTGGATCATTACTCGCAATCATTGGAATTCCTTGTGATGTTCCAGTTCCTAAAAAAGTAATCTTTAACAGTTTTTTCTCGTTTTTCATTAAAACAAAAGTAAGATAAAAATTGACTGATAGTACTCTTATTTATTACATTTGTTAAGATTAAAATATCAATACATGTCAATATCTTTAAGAGGAGATCAAGAAATTACTAGTGCACCAACCACTAAGAGCAAAGCTTTAAGAATAAACTTAAACACAGATATTTACGGAACTTTTGCAGAAATTGGAGCAGGACAAGAAACTGCTCGTAATTTCTTTAGATCTGGTGCTGCTTCAGGAACTATTGCAAAAGCAATGAGTGCATATGACAAAGACTTTTCTGATGCTATCTATGGCCTAGAAGAAGATAAAAGATATGTAACGCAACCTCGCTTACAAAGAATGTTAGGTCATGAGATTAATTTAATGGAAGACCGTTTAAGTAGACAAAAACATCCTGATAAATTATTTTTTAGTTATGCAAATACAGTAACTACTATTGATTTTGCAAAAAAATTTAAAGGTCATGGTTGGGTTGGTATTCGTTTTCAATTAGACCCATTAGAAGGGTATAATGAAATTATTTTACACTTGCGTTTTAAAGAAACTGATGCACGATTGCAACAAGAGACATTGGGTGTTTTGGGTGTAAACTTAATTTATGGTGCTTTTTATTTGAATGACAACCCTAAAGATTTAGTAAAATCTTTTTATGATAATTTAAATAATGATCAGTTAGAAATTGATATGATTAATTTCTCTGGACCTCGTTTCATGTACGTTGACAATCGTTTAATGAGTCTACAGTTGCTTAAATACGGTATGACTAACGCAGTAATGTTCGGGCCAGATGGTAACAATTTATTACCTGCTCAAGTTTTATACAAGAAAAACATTTTGGCTTTACGTGGAAGTTTTAGACCTGTTACAAAAGTTAATATGGACATGTATGAAAAATCCAAAAAACTATTTCTAGCAGAAAAAAAAGTTGATGAAAGTAAAACTCAAGTTATTTTTGAAATTACGTTAAGCAACCTTGCCTCTGAAGGTAAAATTAACGAACGTGATTTTTTAGATAGAGCTGAATTACTCTGTTCTTTGGGTCAAAATGTTATGATTACTAGCTTTCAACAATACTTTAAATTAGTAGAGTACTTTAGTGAATTCACAAAAGAGAGAATGGGGTTAACTATGGGTTCTCAAAATCTTATTGAAATTTTTGATGAAAAATATTATAGAAATTTGAGTGGAGGAATCTTAGAAGCTTTTGGAAAATTATTCTACAGAGACTTAAAGGTATACATGTATCCTTATCATGATGCTGCTTCTGACGAGTACATAAACAGTGAAAGCTTAAAAGTTCATCCAAGAATGAAAGAGCTATATAAGTTCTTTAAAAATAACGGTAAGCTTGTAGATATTGATAATTTTGATAAAGGCATTCTAGATATTTTCTCTCGTACTGTTTTAAAAATGATTCTAAACGGAGATAAAGGCTGGGAAGAAATGCTACCAGAAGGAATTGCAGATATTATAAAGCAAAAAAGGCTTTTTGGATACTCGAGATCTAGAGTAAAAAAATAACAATTAAACCTTTTTAAATTTTTAAAGTCTTAAAGCTACAAATAATCTAGTTGGCAGATGAAACTCTTTTAATAGAACAATTAAAAAATGTTCAGACTAAAGAAAAAGCGTTTAGAGAATTAATTTATCTCTATAAAGAACGCTTGTATTGGCATATTCGTAAAATTGTAATTTCTCACGATGATACAGATGATGTTTTACAAAATACTTTTATAAAAGTTTTCAAAAACATTGATAAGTTTAACCAAGAAAGTAAATTATTTTCTTGGATTTACAGAATTGCAACGAACGAATCTATTACTTTCATCAACAAAAGAGCAAAACAACATAATTTAGACATCTCTGATTACCAGCACGAATTAGCTTCTAATTTAGCGAGTGATGATTTTTTTACAGGTGATGAAATTCAAATTATTTTACAAAAAGCAATTGCAACTTTACCTCAAAAACAAAAGTTGGTTTTTAATATGAAATATTTTGATGAAATAAAATATAAAGAAATGTCAGAAATTCTAGAGACTTCTGTTGGAGCTTTAAAAGCATCTTACTTTCATGCAGTAAAAAAAATTGAAAAATACATTAAAACAGAAACAACTTAAACCTTTTAAAAAACTAAAGGTCTAATTAACAATGAATAAAGAGATTAAAAATAGCGTTAAGTATATTAGTAAAAAAGCCGGAAATAAAACGGGCTTCTCTTCACCTTCAGATTATTTTAATAATTTAGAAGAGGCTGTTGCTGTAAAATTATCAGAAGAAAAATTCACAAAAGAAAATAGTTTTGAAGTTCCTGATACTTATTTCAATAAACTAGAAGATCGTGTTTTTACCAACGTTATATCTGCAAAAAAAGAAATAACAATTGTTTCTTTTAAAGACCGTGTTTTAAAAATGATTCCTATTGTTGCGGCAGCTTCAATCGTTTTATTTATTGGGTTAAATTCTTTTCTCTTTAATACAACTGAAGAACTTACTTTAGATGCTATTTCTGACGATGAAATAGAGTTATGGCTAGACTTAAGTTTTTTAACAACCAATGAAATTGCTATAGCTTTAGATGACTATCTTTTAGATGTAAATGTCTTTTATTTTTCAACGAATAAAAATATTGAGGATTATATCAATAATTCTATTGATTATCTAGATTTATTAGATGAAATTAATTAAATCTATAACAGTTTAAAAACTTCGATTATGAAAAAAATAATCACTTTTGTATGTATTAGCCTTTTTTGTATTCTTTCTCTTTCTTCGCAAAGCAAAAGAGGGATTAGAGAAAAAATAAAGACCCTTAAGATTGCCTACTTAACAGAGAAGTTAAGCCTAACTCCTAATGAGGCTGAAAAATTCTGGCCAATCTATAATATTCATGATAAAAAAGAACATTCATTAAGGAGTAAACTTAGATCAGAAATAAAAAAAGCTACTAAAGAAAATGAAGATATAAAATCAATTACTGAAAATGAGGCAAAAAGATTAATCTCACTAAAACAGACTACTGATAAGAAAATATATGAAGCTCGTAAAGATTTTATCAATAAAATGAAAAAGATAATTTCTTATAAAAAAATAATTCAATTAGAACTTGCTGAAAAGGAGTTTAGCAGAAAATTGATGGATAGATACAGACGTAAGAAAGGAAGTTCAAAAAACTAAATACAATAAAAAAGGAAGCTAATTAGCTTCCTT
>LAQA01000014.1:0-355 GCA_000981625.1 Flavobacteriaceae bacterium ASP10-09a | reverse complement strand
ATTGCTCTAGCCATTTTTTTTTAAAAAATTAGATTTCTATTAATATAACGTAAACTAATTAACTTTAGTATACCAATCAAATTTAACAAAAAAACCAACATCATTTACTGATGTTGGTCCTAAAATTTTGTTTAAAAACTGTTAAGATTATAAACCGTTAATCTTTTCAACTAACCCTTTTGCTTTTGTTTCTAAATCAGCATTGATCGCTCTAAAATGAGCTTTTTTATTTTCTACTTTTTTTGCATTAACATCTGCAATTAAAGCATCAAAAGTTCCAATAGCTTCATTAATAATTTCATCACCCTTTTTTTGCTCGTTTTTTAAAGCTGCAACATCTATTGCATATTCTATA
>LAQA01000060.1 GCA_000981625.1 Flavobacteriaceae bacterium ASP10-09a | reverse complement strand
CACCAGGATTAGGTAATTCTTTAATGTATCGTTGAAAATACCATTGCCCTTTTTCTATAATTGTAGGTTTATTTAATGCCACTAACTTGCTTGAACGTGGATTTAAATGTTCCATAAATCTTCGAATATTTCCCCCTTTCCCTGCTGCATCCCTACCTTCAAAAATAATAGCAACTCTTTTCTTTTTGCTAGAAATATGATGTTGCAGTTTCACAAGTTCTATTTGTAACAAACGTAACTCATTGTTATAAGAAAGTGTCTTTTGTACTTTAGAATAAGAAATCTTTTTTTGTTCTAAAATTGATAAAAGATCTTGATTCGTTTTTAAACTTTCAAAGTCTTCAGCATTTAAAGTTTTCTTTGTATTCATGTATTTTTTTTAAAGGACCTAAAATAGGCAAATTTTTGAAAAATCTATTATAAATTTATCATTTTAAATTAGTTATTTTATATTTGCTCGCTATGAAATACTCGTTATTTTTCTGTTTACTTTTTATCACTTTCACACTGTTTTCTCAAAAAAAATACGCTAAAGAAATTAGTTTTATTAGTGATAATGACTTGTATTTTTCTTCTGTTAATGACAGGTACTATACGAATGGAATGTTTTTAAGCTATAAATATATCTCTAGGACTAAAAAAGAAAATCAAATTAAAAGAATTTTAGAATGGCAAATTGGTCACGAAATGTTTACCCCTTTCAAATCTATAGTAGAAAGTGTTAATTTACACGATAGACCTTTTGCAAGTTATTTATTTACAAGTTTTGGTATTAATCGAATTTATAAAAATGAGAGAACTTTAAATACAACGATACAAATAGGAGTCATTGGTCCAAATGCTTTTGGTAAAGAACTGCAAGATTTTATTCATGACATTTATGGTTTTAAAAAAGCAACCGGTTGGAAACATCAAATAAAAAATGCTTTTGGACTTAATTTTAATGCGAATTACAATCAATTTTTAATTAAAGACATTTCAAATCATTACGATCTTTCATGGATAAATTCAGCAAAAATAGGTACTGTGTATACAAATATTTCCTCTGGATTTTATGCAAGGATAGGCTTTAAACCTTTAGCTAAAATAATTAATTCTATTGCGTTTAAAACAAACTTAAACAACGAAAATACTAGTTTTAAAAGAGAGATAGAGTCATTCTTATATATTAAGCCTTTGATAAGATATGTGCTGTATGATGCTACATTACAAGGTAGTTTTTTAAATACTACTAGTGAAGTTACAAAAGAATTAGTTCCTTTTGTTTTTCATTTAGAATTAGGACTAAAATTTACAGCTCATAGATTTCATTTTGGATATGTTTTTAATTACAATACTAATAAATCTAAAAATTTAAGAAACGATAATGGTAATCAATATGGAAAAATTTCTGTTCATTATTTACTACGTTAATCTAAAAAGAAATCATCTTTAAAGCCAATCAAATACAATTTTTCTTGAGCTCTTGTTATGGCTGTGTATAACCACCTAAAATATTCTTTAGAAACACCATCTGGTAAATAAGGTTGCTCTACAAAAACAGTTTTCCATTGCCCTCCTTGAGACTTATGACATGTCATTGAATAAGAAAACTTAACCTGCAATGCATTAAAATACTTATTATTCTTTATGGCTAAAAATTGTTTAAATTTTGATTTTTCATGTGCATAGTCCTCTTTTACGGTTTGATATAATTGATTCGATTCTTCATAGGTTAAAGACGGACTTTCACTTGTTAAAGTGTCTAATAATAAAACCGTTTCAAAAGGTTGCATTTCAGGATAATCAATCATTCTTAACTCTACTTCAGCAAATTTAAAACCGTATAATTCTTTAATTGAAAAGATTCTTAAAATCTCACAAATATCGCCATTGGCTATAAAACCCGCTGCAGATGATTCTTTGAGCCAGAAATAATTATTTTTTACAATCATTACAAAATCACCTGCAGAAATTTCGTTTTCTTGTCCACGAATTTTCATCCGTATTTGTTGATTGTATTGATTTGCTCTTTTATTTGAACGAACAATAAATGCAGTATCTTCTACTCCATCTCTATCGTAAGCAGTAACTAAAGCATCTTCAATATCGTAACCATCAATTAATCTTATGATATCTGGAAAATCAATATCAAACTGAAATTTATTTCCTTCATTTTGTAATTGCAACCTTAATTGAGTAGCGTTTGCTAAAATTCCAGAATTTTCATGTTGACGCATTACTTCATCCAACTCAATTTCTGTAACAATTTTATCATAGTCATAGGTTAAAGTATCCGCTTCTAAAGCCGGACTAACATCTAATTTTACAGGTGGAAGTTGAGCCGTATCTCCGATAAAAATCAATTTACATTGATGACCAGAGTACACATAAGAAATTAAATCATCTAATAAAGAGCTAGAATCAAACATTTTTTGATTTTGTCGACCATCAGGAATCATAGAAGCTTCATCAATAATAAAAATTGTATCTCTATGTTTGTTGGGCTGCAAAACAAAATCTACAGAACCATTTGTTTGCTTTTTAGGAAAATATATTTTCTTGTGAATTGTAAAAGCTGGTCTTTTTGAATACACCGCAATTACTTTGGCAGCTCTTCCTGTTGGTGCTAACAAAACAGCTTTTTTTCCTGCGCTAGCAAGTGTATTAACGAAAGTACTAATTGTTGTCGTTTTACCTGTACCTGCATAACCTTTGAGTAAAAACAAAGATTCTTTTTCCTCATTAAAGATAAAAGTACTGAGTAATTTCAATAATTCACCTTGTTTTTCGGTTGGTGAATAAGGAAACTTCTTTAGGAGTTCTTTATAAAAGTCAGCAGTTCTTTTTATCATAAACAATTTTAATCATCAAAGATACATTTCTTTGTAAAGAAAAATTTTTATCATTAAAAAAAAATTGTAGATTTGCTTTACACTATTAAAAAAACATATTTAAAATGAGTTTATTACTAATGATTTTAGGAGCTGTACTTGCTTCTGTTCTTGTAGCTTTTGTTATAGTTAAATATTTACCTTTAAAACTAAGATGGATTCCTTCTATTTTATTATTAGTTTTGGCAATATTTTTAGGTTTTAAAATTTACAATGGAATTATGGAGCCTATTAAATTTAGCAAAGAAAAAGTTGAAAAATTTGCAGGTGTTGTAGAAAGTTTAAAAATCATTAGAGATGCTGAAGTACACTTCTATGAAGTTAATGGAAAGTACACGAAAGATAAAGCTGGCTTAATTAAATTTATAGATTCTGATTCTATCGCATTAACAGAAACTAAAACAATTGTTGAAAAAGTTAATAGAGGTGGTGGTATTATTATCGATGTAGAAAAAAGAGTTACAGATACTATTGGTTTCGAACCAGTTTTAAAGTATTTTACTGACAGAGCTTACAAAACAATGTTTAACGTTCCTGGAGTTGAAGGTACTGAATTTGAAGTTGAAGTTGGTGAAGTTGAAAAAGTACAGGGTTTAATTGTACCTACTTTCAGAGCAAGAACTCCTAAGAAAGATGTTTTAAAAGGTATGAATGAATCTTTAGTGAAACAAGAATTAGAAGTTAAAGAATCTGATCAAATTAAAGGAGAATATGTTTCTGTAGGTTCTTTAGATGAAGTTACTACTGGTGGAAACTGGCCTCCTTCTTATGACAAAAGAGACGGTGCAAAAAAAGAATAATAAATTTTCTCTAAAGAAAACAAAAGATATAGAATTATCCATCCAATTTAGTTTGGATGGATTTTCTTTTTGTGTATTAGATTCTAATACTAAAAAAGATATTTATTTTACACAATACCAATTTGAAGAAACCTTAAATTCTCCTGAGGATTTATTGAGGAAAATTGAAACTATTTTTAAGGAAGATCAAAACTTACAAATAGAATATGCTGCTGTTTCTGTAATTCATCAAAGTAATTTATCTACCATTGTACCCTCGAAGTATTTTGATGAAAACTCCTTAGCTACCTATCTTAATTTTAATATTAAAACTTTAAAAACAGATTTTATTGCTTTTGATAATATCAATACGATTGATGCTAAAAATGTATACGTTCCCTATGTAAACATTAACAATTATCTATTTCAAAATTTCGGCGAATTTGAATACCAACATCACAGCACTATTCTATTAGCGAAACTTTTAAAACTAGAGAGTTCTACTCAGAAAAAGATGTACGTAAATGTATCTAAAAGCTCTTTTGATATTGTAGTATTAGAAAATAGGAAACTCATTCTTTTAAATTCATTTTCTTATACTACCAAAGAAGATTTTATCTATTACATATTATTTACGGCGGAACAAATTCAATTAAATACAGAAGAGTTTAAACTCTATTTTATGGGAGAAATTGAAGTAGAATCAGAAATTTACAAAATAGCATACACCTACATTAAAAATATCTTTTTTCTAAAAAGTGAAAACTCCATTTTCAAGGATTTAGAGATTGCGAATCACTCTAATTATATACTATTAGGCTAATGAGAATTATATCAGGAAAACTTAAAGGAAGACGTTTACGAGCACCCAAAAACTTACCTGTTCGTCCTACAACAGATATGGCTAAAGAAGCCTTATTTAACATTATTAACAACAGCTATTATTTTGACAGTATAACTGTAATCGATTTATTTTCTGGCACAGGAAATATTAGTTACGAATTTGCCTCAAGAGGTACTCAGAATATTTATGCAATTGATGCCAATTATAATTGCATCAAATATATTTCTACTACAGCAAAAGAGTTAGACTTAGAAATAAACACTTTTAAAAGTGACGTTTATAAATTTATTGACAAAACGTCTACCAAAGCTGATATCATTTTTGCAGATCCACCTTATGACTTTGAAGTTGAAAAATTTTTAGAAATTGTTGATACTGTTTTCGCAAAAAACCTTTTAAAAGAAGAAGGAGTTTTAATTATAGAACACTCTAAACAAACAGATTTATCAACACATGAAAAACATAGTTATGACAAACGTTATGGAGGAAATGTGTTTAGCTTTTTTGATAAAAGCGCTGCTGAAGAAGATATTTAAAGTAACGAATTAATAATATCAGAAACTGAAATTCCTTCTGCTTCTGCTTTGTAATTTTTTACTATTCTGTGAGATAAAATAGGAATTGCAACAGCTCTAACATCTTCTATATCTGGCGAATATTTTCCATGAACAGCTGCATGTGCTTTTGCTGCTAAAATTAAATTTTGCGAGGCTCTAGGTCCTGCTCCCCAATCTAAATAGCTTCTTACCATTGCTGTTGCTTCCTTCGATTTTGGTCTTGTCTTACCAACCAAAGTAACGGCATATTCAATTACATTATCTGTAACAGGTATTTTTCTAATTAACTGTTGAATAGCAATAATATCAGCACTAGAAAACAACGCATTTACTTTTTGCTGAATAGTACCCGTTGTACTTTTCACAACTTCAACTTCTTCTTTAAATGTTGGATATTCTAAATTTATGGAAAACATAAACCTATCTAACTGTGCTTCTGGTAGGGGATAAGTTCCTTCTTGCTCTATAGGGTTTTGAGTTGCCAATACAAAAAAAGGTAACTCTAATTTATAATGATGTCCAGAAATAGTTACAGAGCGTTCTTGCATAGCCTCTAACAAAGCTGCTTGTGTTTTTGGCGGAGTTCTGTTAATTTCATCAGCCAAAATGATATTTGAAAAAATTGGGCCTTTTATAAACTTAAACTGTCTATTTTGATCTAAAATTTCGCTTCCTAAGATGTCTGAAGGCATTAAATCTGGTGTAAACTGAATACGCTTAAAATTTAATCCTAAAGCATTAGAAACTGTATTTACCAATAAAGTTTTTGCTAAACCTGGCACACCAATTAATAAAGAATGTCCTCCACAGAAGATAGATAAAAGCGTAAAATCTACTGCATCATTTTGACCAATAATTACTTTCCCTATCTCAGATTTTAATGAATTGAATTGAGCTACTAACTCGTTTACAGCTTTAACATCGGACATTATTTACTTGTTTCTTTTTTCCAATTTTTTTGAAAAGTACATTTATTATGAGTTTCAGACATTTTAATATATGTATCTTTTATTTTTCCTTTAGCCCATTTTGTAATCGTTTCTTCTTTCTTTTTTCTTAAAGCTAAATCTTGTATTTTAACATAATCTTCGACCAAATCTGCGATATGAGTATCTGTTCTGTCTTTCATAATCATGAATTTAAACATCTTCTCTCCGTTTCTATTTTGATCAAAAAACACATCAGAAAGTTCTCCCTTTTTCAATTCTGCAACTCTTGCATATAATGCAGGATCCATTCTTGTTAAATCAAATTTTGTTTCTCCTGAGTAAGGATTTACAATTACACCTCCATTATTTTTAGTGTCTTTGTCTTCAGAATATTTTTCAACTGCATCCTTAAAGGTAATAGCACCTTCTTTAACGTCTTTTGCTATTTGTTCTGCTCTTTGTTGCGTATCTTTTAATCTAGTGTCAGGAATATCTGGCTGCATTAATATATGCGACGCAACTCTCATATTTCCTTTTACTTCGTGCAATTGCATTAAATGATAACCAAAATCTGATTTAAATGGTTTCGAAATTTGACCAACATCTAAACTAAAGGCCATTTCTTTAAATTCTTTTATAAATGGTGAATCTTTAGTTACCTCATACCTTCCTCCGTTTTGAGTCACTCCCGGATCATCAGAATTAATAATAGCTTTCATTTTAAAACTTGCGCCTTCTTCAATCTGTTTTTTTATTTCAGTTAGCTTCGTTACAATTCTATCATTCTCTTCTTTGGTTGGTGCTGCATTTAAAACAATTTGCGCCAATTCAATCTCGGCAGGGAATTCAGGTAACTCTCCACTCTTTTTTAATCCATTATAATACAAACGAACTTCTTCAGGAGTTACATCTATTTTTTCTGTAATTTGAAATTGTTCTTTTTCTATTAAAACATTTTCTTTTTGAACGATATATAACTCTTTTTTTAAATCATCTAAATCATTAAAACCATATGCCTTAATTACTTTATCCACACTACCATATTGCTGTGTAAAATACTGAACACTTTTATCAACTCTACCAGAAATTTCGGCTTCAGAAACAGTAACACTATCAATAACTGCATGATGCGCTAATAATTTCTGCTGCATTAATTCTTCTAACATTTCACAATCGGTTATAGTAATTTTGCCTTCAGTTCTAAGGTCTACTTCTTGCTTAAACTTCTCAATATCCGAGTCTAAAACAATATTTTTACCAATAACTACTGCAACACCATCTATTTTTATTTTCTGTGCAAAAGTGGAAATACTTATCAACCCAAAAAAAACTGTTAATACAGTTAATTTAGTATACTTTAAAATTGTTGTTTTTTGTTGCATCTTTTACTATTATTTTTTCTATATCTCTTATTAATTCAATTTTGCGTTTATGCAAAATCATTTGTTTTATAGTCGGTTTTATATAGCTTAAAGGAGCTGTATCATTTCTAACTAAAACGTCTTTTATTGCGGCCAAATATAAACCTATTGAATCTTGTTTTTGAAGTAATTTTGTTTTTTTTAACAGATTTTCTTTAGAAAAAGGAAGTTTTAACAAAACCTTATCTAATTGTGTCCAAACCGAATCATTAAATTGATAGTATTTAAAACTTAATTGTTCTTTCTCTAATGCTTCTAAATCTTCAATTTTATCTGATTTGAAGAGTTTTAAAAACTCTTTTTTACTTATAACTTTATGGTCAAAATGGAGATATTTTATTTTAACGAGCTCTTCGTTTAGTCTAAAATTACCTTTACTTTTTGAATAGAAATCTTGTATTTCAGCATCTTTAATAACCGTATCTAATTGCTGCTTAATTAGCATTTCTTTGTAATTATTAATCAGCAAACTTTCTCTATAATCATTTACAAGATCTTTAATTTCATTAATATCTTTTAAAGAATTGTTGTTTTCTGCTTTATTGAGAAGTAATTGTTTTATTGCCCAATCATTAATAAAACTATTCATTAACACTGTACTATCCTCTTTACTTATATTTTGAGGTAAAACATTTTTTAGATCTTCTTTAAAAAGTTTTGCTGTATTTACGATTGCAATAATTTCTGATGATTTTTCTTCTTTTTCTTGTACTACAAAATAGTTGCAAGAATTAAATAAAAAAACCACTAAAAGTGCATTTAAAATACGTTTCATCTATTTGCTCTTATAAGATTTTATTAACTTTTTAAGTTGTCTGTTTTTAATTTCAATCACACTTTTTCTTCTTAAGTCTGCAATCCAATTTTTATCTAAAAAGTTTTGATAATCATTCATTACCTCTCCTTTTATTTTATTTAATTCTTTTGGCTGATAGGTACTTAAATTTGCATTAAAAAAGTTTTTTAAGCCTAAAGTATCTTTAGATGACTTATTCCAAATTTTTTGTTGCATTAACTCAAATAATAATAAACCATCTCTATATTCTTGCAAAATATGAGCAAATTCTGGCTCTGTTTTTTCTAAATTTTCTTTATAATAAGCTAAAATTTCTTTGTCTTTAAATTCATTAAAAACCTCAAAGACAGGTTTATTCCTTTTACTCTTTAAAAAATTAAAAAATGCTACTTGTGTAATATTTTTATCATTTATTGATAAAATAACAGCTTGCATTGAATCTTTCGAAATTGTTTTAAAATCTTTTCTATAAAAGATTTTCTTAGCTTCTTTACTTTCAAAAATCGAATATTTTTTCTTTAATTTGTTAGTAACAGCATCTTTAGATAATTTAGCTCTATCACCAGATCTAACTTTGGTTTTCAGTTCTCTTTCTAAATCTTCAAAAGGCAATACTGGATGTTTTTTCGTTAATTGTAAAATATGCCATCCAAAGCGTGTTTTAAAAGGTTTAGAATATTCACCTTCTTTTTGCAAGCCAAAGGCTACATCTTCAAAAGATTTTACCATGACACCTGTACCAAACTTTTTTAGCTTACCTCCTTTAGACTTTGTACCAATATCATCCGAATATTTTCTAGCTAAGGATTTAAATTGCTCATCTGATTCCAGTTTTTTGTAAACAACATTAATTAATGCTTCTCCTTTAACACCTTTATCTTTTAACAAAATGTGTGCTACTTCAACTTCACCTTTAGAAACTCGTAACGTATCAACTTTTAATATATGATACCCATAACGTGTTCTAAAAGGCTCAGAAACCTCACCTTTTTTAGTTGTATAAGCAGCATCCTCAAAACGATATAGCATTCTAAAAGCAGAAAAGTACCCTAAATTTCCATTATTCCCTTTTCTTCCTGATTTCGCATTATTTCTTGCTGATGGATCTTCTGAAACCTCATTGGCTACTTTTTCGAAATCCTCTCCATTTAAAACCCTCTTTCGAATTTCTGTTATTTTTTTATATGCTAATAAAGTATCTTTTGGGGTAGCTAATTTTGGGGTTTTAACTAATATATGTTTTGCTTTTATTTCATTCTTTGTTCTAAAATATGCAACCTTTACCAATTTATTTATAAATACAGTGTCTTGCATATAAGGTGCAGAAAGTTGATTTTGATACGTTTCCATCTCTTTTTTATAAGAGGACAAAGTATCTAACTTCATGGAATACGCTTCTTTAACTTTTAACTTATAATTTATATATAATTCTAAATTTTTCTCAACATCTTTAGCTTCATCAGTTTCTATTGCATCTAAATTTTTTTCATAGACTCTTTTAAAATCAGAAATTGTTATTTTTTCACCATCGATAGTTAATAAAACTTTACTTTTCTTTTGTGAAAATAGGATGCTTGAACAACATAAAACTACTAATAATATTAACTTTCTCATAAATTTATAATGATATAATTCCTTTAATTTTTTCTGCTTTTTTGTAATATTCAATTACCTTATTAGCGCTTTCAATTTTTAATACAATGGAAAGGCTTATATATTTTCCTGTTTTCGAACTTTTTGTTTTTATTACTGCTCCTTTATTATTAAACATATCCTGTACTTCCTTTACCTGATTTTCATCTGAAGGTACAATAAATTTATACATATAATCAGTAGGGAACCTAGTTGTATCCTCTAATTGTGCTTTTAATTTGGTATAAAAAGTATTTTTATCGCTCATAATTAAATCTCATTTCTATTTATTTAAAAATAACAACTCACAAAACTACATTAAAAATTAGTTTTATAAAGCGAATGATTTATTTTTGTGAGACTCTCTTTTAGGAGAAAAATCAAAATTAATAATTCTAAAATAAAAAAATTGCAGAAAAATCAGCAAAAAATTGTTTTAATTGGTGGGCCAGGAACAGGAAAATCTACTGTTTTAAATAAACTGAAAGAAAAAGGTTTTTTCTGTTTTGATGAAGTCTCTAGAGAAGTAATTTTAAAAGCACAAAAAAAAGGAATAGACCAACTCTTTTTAACAGAGCCACTTTTATTTAGTGAAATGCTACTTGAAGGAAGAGAGGAGCAATATTTAAATGCAGAAAAAAGAAAAGAAAATATCATCTTTTTGGATAGAGGTATCCCTGATGTTCATGCATATATGAATTATTTTAAAACAACATATCCATCTTTATTTTTAGAAAAAAGCAAGCAATACAAATATGATTTAATTTTTCATTTCTCTCCCTGGGAAGATATATATATCACTGATAATGAGCGGTATGAAACTTTCAAAGAAGCTGTTAAAATTGATAGATTTCTTACGGAAGCCTACTCAGAACTAGAGTACAAAATTATAAATGTTCCTTTTGGCACAGTTGATGAAAGAACAGATTTCATCATTAATTCGCTTTCTTACAATTTATGATTTCTGCCAAAGAAATATTAAAAGAATACTGGAATTTTTCTTCTTTTAGAATACCGCAAGAAGAGATAATAAAAACTGTTTTACAACAAAAAGATGTAATCACTTTATTGCCAACTGGAGGCGGAAAATCTATTTGCTTCCAAGTTCCAGCTCTAGTTAAAGAAGGGGTTTGTTTGGTGATTTCTCCT
Source organism: Flavobacteriaceae bacterium ASP10-09a (assembly GCA_000981625.1). Taxonomy (GTDB): domain Bacteria; phylum Bacteroidota; class Bacteroidia; order Flavobacteriales; family Flavobacteriaceae; genus Polaribacter. The sequence continues at coordinate 10,731 of LAQA01000060.1, read as the reverse complement.
TTAATTGCCTTAATGCAAGATCAAGTAGAAAACTTAAAAAATCGCAATATAAAAGCCACAACTATAAAGGCTGGTTCTTCTCAAAATGATATCATCACACTTTTTGATAATATTAAATTCGGCAATATTAAGTTTCTTTATATTTCTCCAGAAAGGCTGCAATCCACCTTTATTCAACAAAAAATTAAAGAGCTAAACGTTTCTTTTGTTGCTATAGATGAAGCACACTGTATTTCAGAATGGGGACATGACTTTAGACCTTCTTATAGAAACATAAAGGTTTTAAAAGATATTATACCTAATGTAAATTTTATTGCTCTTACCGCTACAGCAAATAAAAAAGTTTTAGAAGATATTTCTTCTAATTTAGAGTTGAAAAATCCTGGGATTTTCAAAAAATCGTTTACTAGAGAAAATTTAGCTTACCAAGTTTTTTCAGTTGAAGATAAGTTATTAAGACTAGAGCAAATATTTGCAAAAACAAAATCACCTGCTATTATTTATGTAAATTCTAGAAAAAAAACAGTTGAACTTGCCAACTTTTTAAATGCAAGGAATTTTAAAAGCAGTTTTTATCATGGTGGATTATCCATTAAAGAAAAACAAATTTCTTTTGATAATTGGATGACTGAAAAAACACCAATTATGATTTCTACAAATGCATTTGGAATGGGAATAGACAAATCAAATGTTGGAATTGTCGTTCATTTTGATGTGCCTTTTAGTATCGAAAATTACATTCAAGAATCTGGAAGGGCTGGTAGAGATGAAAAAAAATCTTTTGCTGTTTTATTGAAAAACGAAAATGATATTGCAATTTATAAAGAGCAGGTGAAAAAAGGATTACCAAGTCTCTTAGAAATAAAAGAAGTTCATAGAAAACTATATCAATACTTTAGAATCTCAAATGGTGAAATCAGTGAAAATTCATATAGTTTTAATCTTTTAGAATTCTCCGAAATATATAAATTTACACCCATAAAAGTTGATGCAATTTTAAAAATCCTGTCTAATAACGGGGTCTTTGAACTAACAAATACTTACAACCAAAAGTCTACTGTAATTTTTAATTCAAGTAGTAGAAATGTTATTTCTCACGCTATAAGAAATATCTATACCAAGAAGTTTATAGACACATTACTAAGGACTTATACAGGTTTATTTGAACAAGAAGTTAAAGTAGATGAATTCTTACTAGCAAAAAAAAACAACATTACTTCTAAACAAGTAATTGCAAATTTAGAACGTTTACAGCAAGAAGAAATACTCACCTACAACAGTGTGAAAACTGACACAGAAATTCGATTCTTAGTTCCTAGAGAAGATGATAAAACAATAAATAGGTTCTCTAAAGAAATTAGTCGATTTTTGAAACAAAAGGAAAAAAAATCAGCTGATTTTTTAGCTTACATCACAAATAATAAAGTATGTAGAAGCATCCAAATTTTAGAATACTTTGATGAAATATCAACTAAAAACTGTGGTATTTGTGATGTCTGTTTATCAAAAAAAAGATATAATAAAAAGGATATTTATTTTGAAATATTATCAATCTTAAAAGAAAAAAACAGTTTAACATCGCAAGAAATAAATCAATATTTAAAAGCAAATGAAAAAGACATTTTAATACATTTGCAAGAGCTTTTAGCTCAAGATAAAATACAAATTAATCATCAAAATAAATACCAACTAAAATAAAAATTATGAAAGATTTACGCATCGTTTTTATGGGAACTCCAGATTTTGCTGTAACCATTTTAAAACATTTAGTAGAAAATAATTATAATATAGTTGGTGTTATAACTGCCCCAGACAAACCTGCAGGAAGAGGTAGAAAGTTAAATGAATCTGCTGTAAAAAAATATGCGCAATCTAAAGAATTAACTATTCTTCAACCAAGAAACTTAAAAAACACAGCATTTCATCATGATTTAGAAGAGTTAAATGCCGATTTGCAAATAATTGTAGCTTTTAGAATGTTACCAAAAGCGGTTTGGAAAATGCCAAACCTTGGAACTTTTAATCTTCATGCATCCTTATTACCCGCTTACAGAGGTGCTGCTCCTATTCATTGGGCAATTATAAATGGAGAAATAAAAACCGGTGTTACCACATTCTTTATTGATGATAAAATTGACACTGGTGAAATCATCCTTCAAAAAGAAATTGCGATTAACATTGATGAAACCGTAGGATCCTTACACGATAAGTTAATGTTTTTAGGAGCAAACTTAGTTACAAAAACTGTTGATTTAATTTCTGAAGGAAGTATAACCACTAGTAAACAGCCAGAACTAGAAGAAAAATCAGCTCCAAAACTTAATCCTGAAAACACAAAAATTGATTGGTCAGATTCTTTAAACACCATTTATAATAAAATAAGAGGATTAAACCCTTTTCCTGCTGCTTGGACAAGTATCAAAAATGAAGAAGAAGAAATAACTGCAAAAATTTATGCTATTCGTAAAGAAGTTAATGAACATCATTATAAATTAGGGAGAATAATCACTTCGAAAAAAGAATTGAAAGTTGCTGTAACAGGTGGTTTTATAATTATTGATGAAATTAAGGTTTCTGGCAAGAAAAAAATGGATGCGAAAAGCCTATTAAACGGTTATACTTTTTCCGAAAAAGCAGAAATGCTATAAACCCCTTTATTGATGGGGTTTATGGAGTTTCTTAATTTCACACACTACCTTTATTAACAATTTGTGTCTATTTATTAACAAAAACCTACTTTTTTCGGGGTCAAATTTGCATAAAACCTTAATCCGTCTATATTTGTTAAGCTATTAATAGCAAAATAAAATAATATTCAATTAATTTTTAAAATCTATTTATTATGAACAAGTCAGATTTAATCGATGCAATGGCTGCGGATGCAGGAATTTCTAAAGTAGCAGCTAAAGCAGCTTTAGAGTCTTTTACAGGTAATGTAACTTCTGCTTTAAAAGGTGGTGATAAAGTTGCTTTAGTTGGTTTTGGAACTTTTTCAGTATCTAACAGAGCTGCAAGAACAGGAAGAAATCCTCAAACAGGAAAAACGATTCAAATTGCTGCTAAAAATGTAGCAAAATTTAAAGCTGGAGCTGGATTAAGTGAAGCTGTAAACTAAGATATAAATATCTATGTTATAAAGAAGCTCTCTTTTTAAGAGGGTTTTTTTTATACCTTTATTTTTTTTATATTTACTTATGTCACATTTAAAACCGATGAAAGGTAGATTATTAATTGCTGAACCCGCTATTTTAAATGATAGCTCATTTAACAGGTCTATTATTTTAATTACAGAACATACAGATCATAATACTGTTGGTTTTATTTTAAACAGACCTTTAGATTATACACTTCAAGATTTATTACCTGAAATTGAAAGTGACTTCGTTATTTATCAAGGTGGACCTGTAGAACAAGATAATTTATACTTTGTGCACAAAGCACCAGACTTAATACCCGATAGTATAGAAGTTGATAATGGTATATTTTGGGGTGGTAATTTTGAATCATTAAAAAACCTACTTAATAATGGTGCTATAAAAGAAACTGATATTCGTTTTTTTCTTGGGTATTCTGGTTGGGGGAAAAATCAACTTAATGATGAACTAAATTTAAATTCTTGGTTTATTTCAGAAAATGATATTAATAATATTTTTTCTAAAGAAGACGAATCTCTTTGGAAAAATAAAATACTGCAAAAGGGTGGTGACTATAAAATTTGGGCAAATGCACCAAGTGACATCAATTTAAACTAAGAAGTCGTAACTTCTAAAACTTTTAAACTTTTACTTATTTTATTAGAGAAGTCAGTTGTGAAATTTTTCTTCTTATAATTTGTTACTGGCTGAATCCCTATAATTGCATTTGTAATGAAGACTTCATCTGCTTTTTGAATTTCAAATGGTGAAATATTAGTTTCTTCTAGGGTATACTCTTTATTTTTAGAAATGATTTCAATAATTTTACCTCTTACGATACCTTTTATACAACCTTCAGTAAGTGCCGGAGTCTTAACAATACTACCTTTCAAAATAAAGATATTAGCATTAGCAACTTCGACAACTCCTTTTTTTTCGTTGATTAAAACACAATTATCTAAATCATTTTCTTTAGCATATATACTTGCTAAAGTATTTACCATTCTGTTATTGGTTTTAATAGTAGATAACAATCCAGAATAGCTGTAAAAGTCTTTGAACACATCAACTGAGTATATTTCTTTAGTTTGATATGTATTTGCTTTTACATCAATTAAATAATCTATTTCATTCGTTTTCGGAGTATATAAGCCTCCATCTTTTCTATACACATTTAATCGAACTCTAAAAGAAGAAAATTGATCTTGAACAGCTACTGTTTTTATAATTTCTTGCTCTAAAAACTCTAAAGTGAATTGCATTGGAATTTTCATACGTAGCATCCTCATAGAAGCCATTAACCTAAAATAATGATCTTCCCAAAAAATCACTTTTCGATTACTAACTTTTATAGTTTCAAAAATTGCATCTCCATATTTAAAACCTCTATTCTCTGAAGATAATTTTACCTTTTCTTCAAACAATAATTCACCATTAAAATTAATCATCTATGTGTTTTTAGATTTGCAAAAATACTAAATTTTAGTAAAAATAGTGCATAAAAAAACTCAGCAAATTACTGAGTTTTAAATTTAAATTTTATTTTATTACGCACCAATTGTATGTCTTAATTCTTCTATTTGATTTTCCCAAAGCTGTTTTGACTCTTCAACTTCATCTTCGTCATCAGCAAAATCTGTAACAATTAATGAAACATCTTTAGTAAGTGCATCCACTTGAATTTTAATTTCAAAAAAACTATCGTCTCCTTCGCTCTCTAACCATTTAAAACGAATTCTTTCACCAGTTTTTTTTGTAATTAATTCAGCCTCTTCCTCTACTCCATCCCAAATAAAGCTGAAAATTTTGCCCCTAGAATTCACTTTATCAGCAAACCACTCTTGCAAATTAGAAGGTGATGAAATATACTGATACAGCATGTTAGGTGAAGCATGGATAGGTATTTCTACTTCGTATTTTACTTTGTTCATTTTTAAAAAACTTAGGCGAACAATATAGGTATTAATTCTATTTAAAAAAAATTAAAAACACTTCTTGCCAATATGCAAAAATAATTTATATTTGCAGCCTCAAATATAAATGGCGAGGTAGCTCAGTTGGTTAGAGCGCAGGATTCATAACCCTGAGGTCACGGGTTCAAATCCCGTTCTCGCTACAAAACCCCAAACAATCTTGTTTGGGGTTTTTTATTATTTTAAACTCTTATGGATACTATATTTTCTATAAAAAATATTAAAAGAAAACCTAAAATCATCTATTAAATATTGATTTTCAGTTATTTAAATAATCTCAATTAAAGATAATTTTATTTCCAAATACTTTTAGTATTACTAAATAAAGTTTTAAATAGTCTAAATATAAGTTACAACGATTAGAAATTCTTGATTTTTTAAGCCCAAAAAAGAAGTGTTACGCATAGCCTATCCTTTTATTATCCTTTTATTTATTGTTAATTTCTATTATTTAAAAAGAATTTTTAAGGTTCCTAAATTCACATCTAACTCGAAATCTTTATAAATAGTGATCCTGATTTTATATTCTAGTTAAAATCAAACTCATTAGCACTATTTTTATTCTCTAGAAATAAAATATAAATAAAGATACTTTGACACTTATAATGCCAAATATATTACTCTTAAGGGAACCGTTTGATGGATTCAGATACGATATAAATTCATTCTCTATTGTATTAGCATACTCTATCTTTTTAGTCTTTGGTAAGATTGCAGTTGTGTTTGCTTATTCATATTGGTTAAATCAATAAATACTTTCAAAAATAAATACGGAGCCAACAAGATGCTCACTTCGTATTATCTACTATAAAAAGCAAAAACAGGTNNTCGATTTGTTTTTTAATGATGAATTAGCAGTAATTACAAGACTTTGCTATTCTACAAGATATTATATCTCAAAAATGGTAGCATCTGATCATGTAATTATTCATAAAAAGATATAAAGGAAAAAAATAGACGCTCAATTTTTTTATTTCAATTGATAAATACACACAAAGCAAAAGTTATGAAACTATTGAATTAAACACCTATCTAAGTAATCCTAAGTAACATAAGCACTAACATAATCAAGGATCTTATATGTATAGATTTCACTTTTTAAAAGTGTTGAGGAAATATAAAAATTTTTATGAATTATTTGCTAAAAAAACATTGTAGAACTCAAAAATGATTTTATATTTGCAGCTCTTTACCATGCGAAAGTAGCTCAGTTGGTAGAGCGTCAGCCTTCCAAGCTGAATGTCGCCAGTTCGAACCTGGTCTTTCGCTCAAAAAACTCTATTAGAAATAATAGAGTTTTTTTTTGCTCTAAATTTAAAGATACTTAAAAAAATAAGATGAGAATTTCACATCAATCGAAACCGAAATAGAAATAGAAATAGAAACCGTATTTTACTAAAAAAGAGAACCTTACTAACTTGTAACGTTTTTATTTTTTTATGAACTTTTTAATTTATCACTAAAAAGCAATACTAAAATAATAGGCACTGCCAAAAGTAGTACCATCGTTTTGTTGATAAAAAACAACTCTGGTTTTAAAGCAAGTGTCAAAACAAAGCCTCCTATTGCGCCTCCTAAATGTGCAGCATGTCCAATATTACCCAATTGCTTTTTCATTCCGTAAATAGAATATAATAAATACCCTACACCAAAAACATATCCAGGAATCGGAATTGCGAAAAACAATAATAATTGCATATCTGGAAATAATAGGATTGAAGAATATATAATTCCAGAAACGGCACCAGAAGCTCCAACAGCACTATAATAAGGTTCTTTTTTGTGATAATATAAAGTATATAAACTTCCAGCAACTAAGCTTCCTAAGTAAATAATTAAAAAAGGGATGGCTCCTAATATTGTAGCAATAATAGCACCGAACACATACAATGCATACATGTTAAAGCCAAGGTGCATCCAGTCTACATGTAAAAAACCAGAAGTTAACATTCTGATTTTTTCTTTACCTAAAACTTTACCAACCTGAAATTTGTATTTATCTAAAAAAGAATAATTATCAAAACCTTTCATTGAAAATAAAACGTTGGCTATAATAATTAATAAAACGATGGGATTTGAACCTTGTAACATCCTACAAACATAATAAAATCTCTTTGTTATAACTATTTCTAATTAAATTTAAATACTGATATTTGCAATAAAAATCAACCTTATGCAATTTCTAGTTTTTGCACTTACGTATCCTTTTATCTGGCTGTTTTCTAGATTGCCGATGCGAATTTTATATATAAAATCTGATGTTTTTTTCTTTTTAATTTATTATGTTTTTAGATATCGAAAAAAGGTCGTTTTAGAAAACCTAAAATTGGCTTTTCCTGAAAAATCACAAGCAGAAAGAATAAAGATTGCTAAAGGTTTTTTTAAACATTTTACAGATTTATTTATGGAAAGTGTAAAAGCCTTTTCCATATCAGAAAAGGAAATTTTAAAACGTTATACCTATAAAAACCCTGAATTAGTAAATAACTTTACAAAACAAGGAAGAAGTATTGCATTAGTTGCTGCACACCAAGCAAATTGGGAATGGTCTATCAGTTTACCACTAGTTTTGGATGGCAATGTTCATGGTGCCTACACAAAACTTGGAAACACTTATTTTGAAAAAGTCGTAAGAACATCTAGAGAAAAGTTTGGAGTTTTAGGCTATAAAACAAGTGAAACTGTAAAAGGGATGCAAAAGAATTTTATAGAGAAAACACAAGGTTTATACATTTTACTGAGCGATCAATCTCCGCAAGTTCATAAAACATTTTATTGGAGTACTTTTTTTGGTGTAAAAGTTCCGATGCATACAGGCGCAGAAATGCTTGCTAAAAAGTTTGATTTAGTCGTTGTAAATTATGTAACCAGAAAAGTTAAAAGAGGGCATTATGAAACGGAATTTCAATTAATAACAGAGACTCCAAAAGAGTTTGACAATTATCAAATAACAGATACGTACATTAACTTAACCGAAAAGAACATTCAACAACAACCTGAGCTTTATTTATGGTCTCATAAGAGATTTAAACACAGAAACAATTTTGATGAATGGGAAAAACTGAAGGTTTCTAAACAGAAAACCAAGAAGTAACCAACTCTTTCTCTATAGGCTCTATGAATTTATGAGTATAATCATTCTTAATAGAATCGTAGTTATAATCATTTCCCCAATCTTTAATATGTATTGATAATTCTTGAAGAGAGTTACAAATAAAATTAAGTTCAGAATTTGTTATTGTTGGATGCATAGACAAACGAACCCAACCTGGTTTTTGTGTATTACAACCATGTAAAATTTCATCCTTTATTCTATTTGAGGTTAATTGGTCTACATTTAATAAAAAATGTCCATACGTTCCTGCACAAGAACAACCTCCTCTAGTTTGAATCCCAAAACGATCGTTCAATAATTTTACAACTAAATTAAAATGATACTTTTCGAAATAGAATGAAAAAATACTAAGTCGTTTTTTATGATCTGGAGCTAATATTTTTACTCCTGGTAAACCTTCTAAAGTTTTAAACATCACTTCATTAATTTCATCTTCTCTTTTTTTGATGTTTAAAGTACCCATTTTTTCTTTTAACTGAATAGAAAGCGCCACCTTAATAGTCTGTAAAAAAGCGGGTGTTCCTCCATCTTCTCTTGTTTCTACATCGTCAAAATAATCGTGTTGTCCCCAAGGATTTGTATAACTTACGGTACCTCCTCCTGGATTATCTGGCACTGTATTTTTATATAGTTTCTTATTAAACACCAAAACACCAGCACTTCCTGGACCTCCTAAAAATTTATGAGGTGAAAAGAAAATAGCATCTAAACACTCCGCTTCTATTGCTGGATGCATATCAATATTTACATAAGGTGCACAGCATGCAAAATCAACAAAACACAATCCATTATATTGATGAATTAATTTAGCAACTTTATGATAGGGAGTTTTTATACCTGTAACATTAGAGCAGGAAGTAATTGAAGCAATTTTGATTTTTCTATGTTCGTGTTTTTGGATGCATTTTTCAAAGCTATCCAGGCACACTAAACCTTCCTCGTTACATGGTACAACTTCGACATCTGCAATCGTTTCTAACCAAGAAGTTTGATTCGAATGATGCTCCATATGTGATATAAAAACAATTGGTTTTAAATCTTCAGGTATCGTTGTATAATCTTTTAAACTTTCTGTAACCTTTAAACCTAAAATACGTTGAAACTTATTAACAGCACCTGTCATTCCTGAACCTGTTGTTATTAAAACATCATTAAAGTTTGCATTTACATGATGTTTTATAATATTTCTAGCCTCATGATAAGCAAGTGTCATTGCAGCACCAGAAGTTGAAGTCTCTGTGTGTGTATTTGCTACAAATGGGCCAAATTTATGCAGCATTTTTTCTTCAATAGGAAGATATAATCTTCCACTTGCCGTCCAGTCTGTATAAATTAAATTTCGCTCTCCATAAGGAGATTTAAAAGTTTGATTTACACCAATAATGTTTTTACGGAATTGATCGAAATAGTGCTCTAAATTTTTCATTATAATCTAAATTTACCGCCAATTAAAATATTGTTCTGTAAAAAGAAAAAATCCTGAGAGGCACTGTCTGCAGAATTGGTACTTATTTTTACATTTTGCATGTTTATATACCCTCCTTTTAAATCTGCTTGAATAAAAAAATGTTTTAAGAATGTAATATTCAAACCAAAACCTGCAGAAAGCCCATAACCAGAAACATGGTAATCATCATGTCTCTCTTGCTCTAACAAAGTAGTATCTGTTTTTGGAAATAAAATACCAGCACCAACACCCTCTGTTACATTTATTTGAAACCTATCTGAATCTAAACCAAACCAACTACTTATATCATCAAAACGATATAATTGCATATTGATATAGTTTAAACCATCTGTATGTTCTAATCGTAAAAAATCTTCTGTTAATTGAATTTGCTCACCATTATAAACACCGTCATATTTAATATTTCCAATATTTATATTTCCATCTATATCTACAAATTGATCATTATCAACAACATATTTCATGTGATCGACACCAATTGAAATGGTATAATTTTCTTTAAAAAAATAACCTATTCTTGCATTTGTTTGTGGTTTTGTAAGATTTTTAATGCCAAAATATTTTTTAAAAGTAAATGCTGAAGGCGTATCTTGGGCTTCTACGTCTTGTAAAGTAAAATCGTAATTTTCTCCTTTAAAACGGATATTTGAATCAGTATAACTTGCCCAATTCCAACCCCAATACACAAAAAATTTACCTTTATTAGAAACCTTTTTCTTTTGTTCTTCTTGTGCATTAATAGATAATGCAAAGAGGATTAAAAATAAGGTTAGGTGTTTTTGCTTAAACATTTATGCGATTATTTCTTTAATTTCATTGATAAATCTTACTGCTAAAGCATCTGCTGCTTCTTGAGATTTCGCTTCTGTATATATTCTAATAATTGGTTCTGTATTCGATTTTCTTAAATGAATCCATTCATCAGCAAAGTCAATTTTTACACCGTCAATTGTATTAACATCTTCGTTTTTATAGGTTGAAGCCATCGTTTCTAAAATTTCATCAACATTAATTTCTGGTGTTAATTGAATTTTATTTTTA
>LAQA01000013.1:24761-25188 GCA_000981625.1 Flavobacteriaceae bacterium ASP10-09a | reverse complement strand
TTCTCTTTACTGAGAAAATAAAAAAAACCTCTTTGAGTTTCTCAAAGAGGTTTTTTAACTATTAATTCAAAATTTATTAAGCCACTTTCACTGCTCTAACTTCTAATTTTATGGACTCTTCAGAAGTTCCAAACTGATTAGAGGTGTTATTAGTTCCTCCTGCTTTTAAAGCTTTATCACCTGCAAAAAATGTTTTATGATCATCACCTAAATCAGAACCTGCCATTCTTTGATGCTTTACACATGAAACTCCTTTTCTAATTTCTTGTCTTTGAACACCTTTTACATACGCTAACATTCCTTCTTCACCAAAATAACCTTCAGTAAGATCATTCATATGTAAAGCCGTTGTGTGATACGTTGGTAAAGTAATTAAATGATGGAAAACACCTGCTTCTCTTGCGCTATCAAGCTGAAACGTACGAAT
>LAQA01000013.1:0-24725 GCA_000981625.1 Flavobacteriaceae bacterium ASP10-09a | reverse complement strand
TTCTATCATAAGCAGTCATGTTTTCACCTTCGGCAAGCATTTCATCAAAAGCTTGGCCACGGAAATTTAAAGTCCAATTAAAAGAAGGTGAATTATTATACACTAATTTTGCATTTGGCACCACTTCTTTAATTCTATTTACCATATGAGCAATTTGAGTAACATTTGGAGTTGGAGTTTCAATCCACAGTAAATCTGCTCCATTTTGTAGACTTGTAATACAATCTAACACCACTCTATCTATATTAGAACCGTCTTTAAATTTATATAAACCATTTGCCAGTCTTACTGGGCGAACTAATTTGCCATCTCTTTTTAATAAAACATCATCTTCTTTAGCATCCTTAATTGCTATTTCTTCTGCTTCAACAAAAGCTAAATATTGAGAAGCTAAATCACCAGTTTCATGACTTACAGGTAATTTTTGAGTTAAACCAGCTCCTTCAGAATCTGTTCTTGCTACAATAATTCCGTCATCCACTCCTAATTCTAAAAATGCATATCTAATTGCATTTAGCTTCGCAATAAAATCTTCATGCGGTACGGTTACTTTTCCATCTTGATGACCACATTGTTTAGCATCTGAAACTTGATTTTCAATTTGAATTGCACAAGCTCCTGCTTCAATCATCTTTTTAGTTAATAAATAAGTAGCTTCTTCGTTTCCAAAACCTGCATCAATATCTGCAATAATTGGAACAATATGCGTTTCAAAATTATCTATTTGATCCTGCACATCTTCTCCGTTTTCTAATCTTTTAAATAAATCATTCAATTCAATAGCATCTGCTTGACGAAGAAAATCATAAATTTCATTTATTAATGATGGAACAGCTGTTTTTTCGTGCATCGATTGATCTGGTAAAGGTCCAAATTCTGAACGCAGTGCTGCAACCATCCAACCAGATAAGTACAAGTATCTTTTACTAGTGGTTTTGTGATGTTTTTTAACAGCAATCATTTTTTGTTGCGCCACAAAACCGTGCCAGCAACCTAAAGATTGTGTATAGTTAGATGAATCAGCATCATATTCTGCCATATCTTCTCTCATAATAGCTGCAGTATATTTAGCAATATCTAAACCTGTTTTAAAACGATTTTGAGTGACCATTCTTGCTGCACTTTTAGAATTTATAGCATTCCAAGAATTGCCATATTTTGCTTTCAAATTTCTTACAGTTTCTAATGCTGAACTATAATTACTTTGTGCTAAATTTTTCATAATTTCGTGTTTTAATTATTAGGGTTTTCTAGATTTTGATAATTTCGTCTCGCACACTATTGTCGTAGTTGCGAGACATTTTTTATATGTGATTGTAAGCTGAAAGTGTTAAAAATTCTTTATAATCTTTTGATACGACTAACTCGTCAAATAATGCTATTGCAAGTTTAAATTTTCCATGTGTAAAATTACTTTCCCCAACTAATTTCTTAATTTTCTCTAACTCTTCTCTTTTTAATAACTGATACATTGCAAGGTTAAAATTTCTACCACCGTCAATATGTACGTTATTACGCAGCCAATGCCAAACCTGAGTTCTAGAGATTTCTGCTGTAGCGGCATCTTCCATTAAATTATATATTGCTGCTGCACCGTTTCCGCGCAACCAACTTTCGATATATAAGATACCAACATTGATGTTTTTTCTAATACCGTCCTCGGTAATTGTCCCTTTTGGTATTTCAACTAAATCCTTAACGCCAACGTTTACATCATCTCTTTTTACATGAATTTGATTTTTAGTCACCATATTTTTATTGAAAACATCCATAGCTACAGATACCAAACCTGGATGTGCGACCCAAGTTCCATCATGACCGTTTTTAACTTCTTGTTCTTTATCTGCATGCACTTTTGCAAAAGCTAAATTATTTGCTTTCTCATCATTTTTAATCGGAATTTGTGCAGCCATCCCTCCCATTGCATGTACATTTCTTTTATGACATTTTTGAATTACCCTCAAAGAATAAGCTTCCATAAAAGGTGTTTTCATCGTTACTTGATCTCTGTTCGGAACCATGAAATTTTGATGATTTCTAAACTTTTTAATATATGAGAATATATAATCCCAACGTCCACAGTTTAAACCAGCCATATGATTTCTTAATTCATAGATAATCTCATCTAACTGAAAACTTGCCGTGATTGTCTCTATTAAAACGGTCGCCTTAATTGTATTTTGAGGAACGTTTAAAAAGTCTTGAGCAAACACAAAGACATCATTCCATAAACGCGCCTCTAAATAATGCTCTAATTTTGGTAAGTAAAAATAGGTGGCAGAATTTTGCGCTTGTAATGCTTTAATATTATGAAAAAAGTACAAACCAAAATCCACAAAAGAACCAGACATTTCTTCACCATCAATAATAAAATGTTTTTCGTTTAAATGCAATCCTCTTGGTCTTACCAATAAAGTTGCTGTTTCATTATTTAATTGATACGTTTTATCTTTTTTCTCGTTGTAGAATGAAATTGTCTTATTAATTGCATCTCTTAAATTAATTTGACCTCCTAGGTTATTTGCAATGTTTGGAGAATTACTATCTTCAAAATCTGCCATAAAAGTTTTAGCACCAGAGTTCAATGCGTTTATCACCATTTTTCTATCTACTGGACCCGTAATTTCTACTCTTCTATCTAATAAATCTTCTGGTAAAGGAGCACAAACCCAATTAGATTCTCTAACCTCTTTTGTTTCCTCAGGAAAAGAAGGATAATTTCCTGCATCAAAATAAGCTTGTTCAACTTCTCTATCTTCTAGTAAAGCTAGTCTTCTTTGATTAAATTTCTCATGTAATTCTAACAAAAATAATTGAGCCCCATTTGTCAAAATATCTTGATACTCATCAATATTAAACCCCTTAAAATCAATTGCTTTAGTAATAATATTTTTCTGCATAATTAGACTGTTTTAATTTCTATACTGCAATGATATGAATTATATTTGAACTCCACAAGCGAACGTTCGCTAATTTACGTAAAAACTTTATTTAAATTAATTCGCTAATTATACTTATCTTTGATTATATGATAATAGAAGACGAATACATTCGATTGATTTTTGGGCTAAAACTCAAGCAAATAAGAACAGAAAAGAACCTTTCTCTTTTTGGTTTGGCAAAATTATCTGGGCTTTCAAAATCATATTTAAATGAAATTGAAAAAGGAAAAAAATACCCTAAGACTGATAAAATATTATTACTTTCTGAAAGCTTAGAAGTTCCTTATGATCACTTTGTGTCTTTAAAGCTAGATAAAAATCTTGCACCAATTGGAGATATTTTACAATCTAAAATGTTAAAAGAAATACCCCTAGAGCTATTCGGTATTAAAGAAAACAATTTAATAGATATTATTGCAAATGCTCCAGCAAAAGTAAATGCGTTTATCAGTACGATTATAAAGATTGCACAAAACTATAATTTAACAAGAGAAAGTTTCTTTTTAGCTTCTCTACGTTCTTATCAAGAAGCACATAATAATTATTTTGAAGAGATTGAAAATGATGTAGAAAAATTTGCTAGATCTTATCATTTAGATTTATCAAAAAGAATTTATTCAATAAATTTAGAGGAGATATTAATTGAAGAATTTGGCTACACGATTGATGATAAAGAGCTTTCTAAACACGACAACTTAAGTGTCTTGAGAAATATTTACATCCCGAAAAACAAAACCCTTTTAATAGATAAAAATATTTCTGAAGCACAAAAAACATTCATATATGCAAAAGAATTGGCTTATAATTATTTAAAAATCGAAGACAGACTTTATACTTTTCCTTGGGTTAAATTTGAAAATTTTGATCAAGTTTTAAATAATTTTATTGCTTCATATTTTGCAGGTGCATTAATTATTTCTAGAAAATCACTTACAGATAAGTTAACAAACTTCTTTGAATTAGAAGAATGGAAACCCTTAAAGCTGCATCAAATAATTAATCATTTTAATTGCTCTCAAGAAACATTTTATCAACGTTTAACAAATATTTTACCTAAATATTTCAACATAAAAAATTTATTTTTCTTACGATTTACTCACAAAGAAAATTCACCAGAATATAGGCTAAGCAAAGAACTACATATTACACAGCAACAAGCACCACATGCAAACAAAAATAACGAGCATTATTGCAGACGCTGGATATCTATAAAAACCATTCAAGACTTAGAAAATTCATCAAAAGAAAGAGCAACTTTTGGTATTCAAATTTCTTCTTACGAAAATCAAAAAAACGAATATTTAGTACTTTCTTCTGCAACTCCCGACCCGTTTAAAAAAGACATCAACAGAAGCATAAGTATTGGACTATTACTTTCTCCTCGTCTAAAAAAGAAGCTTACCTTTCTAAAAGAAAATACTTTTCAAAAAAACATTGTCGGTGTAACTTGTGAAACATGTGATGTAAAAAATTGCGAAGAAAGAGTTGCAAAACCAACACGTTTAGAGAAGCAAAACCATCACAAAGAAATAGCTAAAACAGTAGACAATATTATTAATTCTTACAGTTAAAATTTCTTATTTTAACTTCTAATAACAATTATTTTTTATGGACATCAACTTCAATAAAAACGAAGATTACAATAAGCTTTTAGTATCAGATTTACGCAAACGTTTTGCAAAAGTAAAATTAGGCGGTGGTCAACAAAGAATTGACAAACATCATCAAAATGGCAAAATGACTGCAAGAGAAAGAGTTGATTATCTTTTAGATAATAATTCTAAATCTATAGAGATCGGTACTTTTGCTGGCGAAGAAATGTACACAGAACATGGAGGCTGCCCATCTGGAGGAGTTGTCGTGAAGATCGGATACGTCGAAGGAAAACAATGTATTGTTGTCGCAAATGATGCAACTGTTAAAGCTGGAGCTTGGTTTCCTATTACAGGGAAAAAGAACCTACGTGCACAAGAAATATCCATAGAAAATAAATTACCAATTATTTACTTAGTAGATTCTGCAGGAGTTTACCTGCCTTTACAGGATGAAATTTTCCCAGACAAAGAACATTTTGGAAGAATCTTTAGAAATAACGCAGTTATGAGTAGTATGGGAATTACCCAAATTTCTGCTGTTATGGGAAGTTGTGTTGCAGGTGGCGCCTATTTACCAATTATGAGTGATGAAGCATTGATTGTCGATAAAACTGCAAGTATTTTTTTAGCAGGAAGCTACCTAGTAAAAGCAGCAATTGGCGAAAGTATTGATAATGAAACTTTAGGCGGCGCAACCACACATTGTGAAATTTCTGGAGTTACAGATTACAAAGCAAAAGACGATAAGGATGCTCTTGATAAAATAAAATTTATTGTTGATAAAATTGGTGATTATGATAAAGCTGGTTTTAGCAAAAAAGAAGCCTTTCCACCAAAAGAGAAAGAAGACGATATTTTTGGAATCCTTCCAAAAGAAAGAAACGCGCAATATGATATGCTAGAAATTATAAAACGTCTGGTTGATAATTCTGAGTTTGAACAATATAAGGAAGGTTACGGAAAAACTATTTTAACGGGTTACGCAAGAATTGATGGTTGGGCAGTTGGTATTGTTGCAAATCAAAGAAAATTAGTAAAAACAAAGAAAGGAGAAATGCAATTTGGAGGGGTTATTTATAACGATTCTGCAGATAAATCGACTCGTTTTATTGCCAATTGTAATCAGAAGAAAATACCTTTAGTTTTCCTACAAGATGTTACTGGTTTTATGGTTGGCTCTAAATCTGAACACGGAGGAATTATAAAGGATGGTGCAAAAATGGTAAATGCCGTTAGTAATTCTGTAGTGCCAAAATTTACAATTATCATTGGAAATTCTTACGGCGCAGGAAATTACGCTATGTGTGGTAAAGCTTATGACCCAAGATTAATTGTGGCTTGGCCCTCTGCTGAATTGGCAGTCATGAGCGGTAATTCTGCAGCAAAAGTTTTACTACAAATAGAAACTGCTTCTCTAAAAAAACGAGGAGAAGAAATTACACCAGAAAAAGAAGCTGAATTATTTGATAAAATAAAATCAAGATACGACAAGCAAATTTCTCCTTATTATGCAGCTGCAAGAATCTGGACAGATGGAGTAATTAATCCATTAGACACAAGAACCTGGATCTCTATGGGAATTGAAGCCGCAAACCACGCTCCTATTAAGAAGCAATTTAATATGGGAATTTTACAAGTCTAAAAAATTATTTATAAAAAAAACTCTACTACTGATTATCCTATTTATAGGGATTTACATGTATGGACAAAAAAATGTGACGCTATTTTCAGAAATGGAGATTCTCTAAAAGTAATTTCTTTCACCATCAGGAATGACGATCATAAAATACAGAATAAATGAAGACTCTAAAAAAAATAAAATAGATTATAGGAAAGTAAAAAAAGCGGTAAGACATTTTAAATCTGGAAGCACAACATATACATATAAAATAAAAAAAGGACACGTTACACCAATTCTTTTAAAACAAGTCGCATCGGGCAAAATGTTTTTACACAAGTTCGATTGTACAAAAAGTTCAAGCTCCGGAAACGGTATGTCTACGTCCTCAAATCATTCTGAATATTATGTATGTAGAGACGATAAAGATGTAGTAACAACATTTAATGCTAGTGAAATATTTACTGAAAACAGCTTCCGAAAAAAAAGTCAAACAGTCCTTAAGGATTGCCCTGTGTTAGTCCAAAAAAGAAAAGAGAAGACTTGGGAAATGATAGATATTCCAAAAATTATTAAATACTATAACAATGAATGTGTATAAAAATAAGAATAAATAGACTTTATGTTTAAATAAGTATTTCATATGACCATTATCATAATTAATAACTTCTTTACAGTATATTCTAAACACATAATTTTCAACAAACAATGAGTAAAGCTATTTACATTACCACAATAGAGTCTGACAGCGGTAAATCATTGGTATCATTAGGTCTTTTAAGAATAATGTTAACCAAATCTTCTAAAGTAGGCTATTTTAGACCTATTGTAAACGAAATAGAAGGTAGTAAATTTGACAACCACACAAATACTGCTATAAATTATTTTAATTTAGATCTCGATTATAACGATTGCTATGCCTACAAGCAAAATGAAGTTGTAGAACTATTAAGCGAAGGTAAAGTAGATGATGTCATTCATAATGTTATCAAAAAATATAAAAAATTAGAAGCAAAATACGATTATGTTATTGTCGAAGGAACAGATTTTTCAGGTGAAGTTGGCTTTACAGAATTAGATGTGAATTTGATGATTGCCAAAAATCTTGGAATTCCTGCATTAATTGTTGGTTCTGGAAATGGCAAGAAAAAGAAAGATTTCATAAACACAATGCAACTTACTTATAAATCTTTTATCAATAAAGAGGTTGACGTTATTGGCATTATTGCCAACAAGATTGAAGTTGACGAAATCAGCTACATTCAAAAAGAATTACAAAAAAATTTTCCTAAAAATCTGCAAATTGATATTATTCCTAAAATTGATTTTTTATCATACCCAACAGTAAAAGAAGTTTTACAAGCTTTAAATGGTAGGGTTTTATTTGGAGAACAGTTTTTAGACAATGCAATTGAAAATTACAGTACGGGTGCCATGCAGTTAAGGAACTACTTAACTAGAATTAAAAAAAACGCTCTAGTTATAACACCTGGAGATAGGGCAGATATTATTTTAGGCGCTTTACAGGCGAATGCTTCTAGCAACTACCCGAAAATTGCAGGAATTATTTTAACCGGGACTATAATTCCAGAAGAATCTATCATAAAGTTAATTGAAGGTGTACAATCTACAGTTCCTATTATTTCGGTTGATGGAGGAACCTTTGAAGTAACCAACAAAATTGGAGCCGTAAAATCTAAAATTTACTCGACTCACAACAAAAAAATTCTATTGTCATTAGATACTTTTGATAAATATGTAAATGTAAAAGGATTAACAAATAAATTAACTCGTTATAAATCTGATAAATTAACTCCAGGCATGTTTCAATACAACTTGCTACAAAAAGCAAGAGCTCATAAAAAACATATTGTTTTGCCAGAAGGTAATGATGAAAGAGTTATTAAAGCTGCAGCACGTTTACAACTTCTAAATATTGTTGATTTAACTTTATTAGGAGATAAAAAAGCAATTCAATTAAAATGTGATCAAATAGGCCTACAAATAGATTTAGATAAAATAGGTATTCTAAATCCCGAAGATTCAATTCATAACAATGATTTTGCTAACACATTATTTGAAGCACGTAAACACAAAGGGATGACAGAAACTACTGCTCGTGATTTGGTGCACGACGTTTCTTATTACGGAACTTTAATGATTATGAAAGACTTTGCAGACGGGATGGTTTCAGGTGCAGCTCACACTACTATGCACACAATAAAACCCGCATTGCAATTAATAAAAACAAAACCTGGAGTTACGGTAGTTTCCTCTGTATTTTTCATGTGTTTATCAGACAGAGTTTCCGTAATGGGAGATTGTGCAGTAAACCCAAATCCAAATGCAGAACAATTAGCAGAAATTGCAATTTCATCAGCACTATCTGCAGAAGCTTTTGGTATTGAAGCAAAAGTTGCCATGCTATCCTACTCTTCTGGAAGTTCAGGAAAAGGTGAGGAAGTAGAAAAAGTAAGAAAAGCTACAAAAATAGTTAGAAACTTGCAACCAAAATTAAAGATAGAAGGCCCAATTCAATATGATGCTGCTGTAGACACGTCTGTTGCTAAAACAAAAATGCCAGACTCTAAAGTAGCTGGCCAAGCATCTGTTTTAATTTTCCCTGATTTAAACACAGGAAACAACACATATAAAGCTATACAAAGAGAAACAGGAGCATTAGCAATTGGCCCAATGTTACAAGGATTAAATAAACCCGTAAACGACTTAAGTAGAGGTTGTACAGTAGATGATATATTTAACACCGTTTTACTAACTGCAATTCAAGCACACCAAGGATAATATGAATATTTTAGTATTAAATGCAGGCTCTTCATCTTTAAAATATCAATTAATAGATATGCCATCAGAGGCAGTAAAATGTGCTGGAGTTATTGAAAGAATTGGTATGTATGACGCTATTTTTACACACGAAAAAGACACCAAAAAATATAATGAAGTTTTACCAATTTTAAATCACGAAGTAGGTTTAAAAAAGATTGCTAACACTTTATTGAACTCAAAAACTGGCGTTATAAGTTCTGTTGATGAAATTGAAGCTGTTGGTCATAGAGTTGTTCACGGAGGAAGCAAGTTTAGCAATACAGTTATCGTAACTAAAGAAATTAAAGATAATATTCGAGACTTGTTTGATTTAGCTCCACTTCATAATCCTGCAAATTTAAGAGGTATAGAAATTGCAGAAACTATCTTTACATCCGCAAAACAGATTGCAATTTTTGACACTGCTTTTCATCAAACAATACCAAGGGAAGCCTACCAATATGCAATTCCAAATTTATATCTAGAAGAACATAAAATTAGAGCTTATGGTTTTCATGGAACGAGTCATAAATATGTTTCAGAAAAAGCAATTGAATATTTAGGTATAAAATCTAAAAAAATTATAACGATTCACTTAGGTAATGGCTGTAGCATGTCCGCAATAAAAGAAGGAAAAAGTATTGACAACTCTTTAGGATTTGGGCCAATGAACGGATTAATAATGGGAACTCGTTCGGGAGATATTGATCAATCTGTAATTTTCTTTTTAATGAAAAAATTAAATAAATCGATAGAAGAAGTCAATAATATATTACAAAAAGAATCAGGAATGAAAGGCTTAACTGGTTTTTCTGATTTAAGAGAAATTGGAGACGCTGCAAATAAAGGTGATGAAGATTGTAAAAATGCGTTACAATTAGCGGCTTATAGAATTAAAAAATATATAGGTTCTTACGCAACAATCTTAAATGGATTGGATGCCATTATTTTTACTGCAGGAATAGGCGAAAACTCAAGCTTAATGAGAGAAATGGCTTGTGAAAATTTAAATTTCTTAGGAATAGATTTAGATAATCAAAAGAACACAGTTCACTCTAAAGAGTTAAGAGAAATTCAATCAAAGGAATCAAAAATAAAAATTTTAGTGATACCTACTAATGAAGAAATTGAGATAGCAAAACAATCTTACTTTCTTTTAACGTAATGGACTTCTAAAAAACAGGAAAACATTCAAACTGAGACTAATTTTGATGACTTAACCATAAACTTAGTTAAAAAGTAAACTGAATCTAAACAACACTTACAATTAGGTAATTGTTTAAAAAAATCCTTATTCAAAAAAAATTGTGAAACAACTTACTATTTTTTTACATTTGCTTACAGTTACATAATATCAAAAAAAAACAATCAATAGAAATGGGTAGAGCATTCGAACTAAGAAAAGGACGCAAAATGAAACGTTGGTCAGCTATGGCAAAGACCTTTACCAGAATTGGTAAAGATATAGTAATGGCTATTAAAGACGGAGGTCCAAACGCTGAAACAAATTCTCGTTTACGTGCAGTTATTCAGAACGCGAAGGCAGCTAATATGCCAAAAGAAAACGTAGAGCGCGCCATAAAAAAAGCAACTGATAAAGACACCGCAGACTACAAAGAAGTATTATTCGAAGGTTATGCACCTCACGGAATAGCACTTCTTTTAGAAACAGCAACTGACAATAACAATAGAACAGTTGCGAATGTTAGGTCCGCTTTTAATAAGTGTGATGGAAACTTAGGTACTTCGGGATCTGTAGTTTTTATGTTTGATCATGTTTGTACCTTCACTATTAAAAAAGAAGACATCACTAGTGATTTGGAAGATTTAGAATTAGAATTAATAGACTTTGAAGTTGAAGAAGTTTTTGATGATGAAGAAGGGATTATTATTTATGCCCCTTTTGAACAATTTGGAACCATCCAATCTTTCTTTGAAGAAAACAATGTTGAAATTTTATCTTCTGGTTTTGAAAGAATTCCAACGACAACTTCAAAATTAAATGAAGAACAACAGGCAGATGTGGAAAAACTTTTAGAAAAGCTAGAAGAAGATGATGATGTTCAAAACGTGTATCATTCTATGGAAATTTAAAAAAACATAAAACAAAAAGTCGTGATTAAAATCACGACTTTCTTCTTCAATTAAACAGCAATAAAAATCCCCCGATAATTACCACTTAGATTAATCATCTGTCACCAAATATATAAACTACCTAGTTCTTATTTTTAAAAAAAAATACAACATAACTACTACTAATTTTTTTTATATTAAAATAAGTACTACATTTAAGCTACATAATAAGTTTTACAAAATGATAAGTAAAAAATATTTTTCGACAAGCTTAACTTTAATGTTAATTCTATTTCAGCTTACTACAATTAGATCACAAAATAAGCTCATGAAAATTGGTGACATTTGGGACTATTATGACGAAGGTGGTTTAGACAATGACTGGATGAATAATACTAAAAACTATACTTGGAAAAGCGGTATTACTCCAATTGGGTATGGTGATGATAAAATAAATACAGAAATTAGTTTTGGGAATAATCCTAAAGATAAACACACTATAAAATATTTTAAAAAAAACATTACAATTTCAAAAGCTAAATACTTAAGTTATGAGTTTAGATCACTTAGTGATGATGGTATTGTTGTTTATATTAATGGAAAAGAACTCTACAGGTTAAATATGCCCAGGTCTACCATCAACAATAAAGTTTTAGCTATTAAAACAATCAAAGAAGAAGAAGAAGAAGAATATAAAATTAATATTTTTGATGAAACCATTTTTAACGATGGAGAAAACATAATTACAACGTCAGTTCATCAAGCTTATCCAGAATCTAGTGATTGTATTTTTAGCATGGAATTAATTGGCCATAAAGATGAAAGAGCTTTACCACTTTCAATAACAAGTATTGAAAATGAAATAGAAAATAAAATAATAAATTTAAATACTAAATTAGACCTCACTCAATTAAAAGCGCAAAATGAAAACCTTTCCAATATAAATTATAGTTTAGGAATATTATTATTTTTAATTGGCGTCTTTTTAATAGTTTCTTTATTAGGCTATTATTTTATAATCGAAAATAATAGAAAAAAAAATAATGAAATAAAAGAAAGGAATTTAGAGTTAAGTCATCAAATCTTAGCAAAAGAGAAAGAAATGATTACACTAGCAACAAATTTATTGCACAACAAACAATACTTTAAAGAAATAAAAGCAGACTTAAGAGCAATTAGGACCGAGGACAAAGCAATCATTAAAAGCGTTAACAATCAAATTAATTACGTTTTAGAAAGAGATGAAGATTGGGAAGTCTTAAAAAAACATTTTAATGCTGTACATGAAAACTTTTACGATAAATTAATCACTAAACACTCTTCTATTTCAGAAACAGAATTAAGACATTGTCTTTTTATTAAACTACACCTTCAAACAAAGGAAATTGCAAGAATATTGTTAATAGACCCAAGATCTGTTCAAACAAGTAGGTATCGAATTAAGAAAAAACTAAATTTAAACGAAGAACAAGATTTAAGGAATTATTTGATTGATCTTTAATTAATTTTTTACTTTTAAACTCCATTGAAATTGAAAGTTAGAAACTACTACCCCATTCACATTAACTCCTTCAGAAGTTAAAATAATAACTTGTCCTTCATTAGTTTCTATAGAAGCCTCAATTGCCTCTCTTATTTTATTTCCTCCATTGCAAGTAAATAAAATTTTGCCTGTAGCTTTTTTAAAAAAATCACCATTTTGATGTGTAACTAACATAGAAACTTTACGTTTAGATTTTTCTATCTCTTGCATCACTAAAACTCCCGTACTCATTTCCGCAGCCATTCCTTGCGCTGCCCAGAACATACTTTTAAACGGATTTTGATTGATCCATTTGTGCTTAATATGCACAACAGAAGTTGTATCTGTTAAGCTTTTTACCCGCATTCCAGACCACCAACCTAATGGTAACTTAAAAAACATAAAAGTATTTACTCTACTGGGAGTTATCTTCATAAGACTTGTATTTACTCGCAATTTACTACTTTTTAATCAAAAAATAATAGAATATTAAAGTGTTAAATAAATGTTAATTACAGTACTATGTATTGCATAATACCTTTTTAAAGATATATATTTGCATAAGCAAGTATTATACAATTTAAATACGATGAGAAAAAATAACGAGAATACCAACGCTTTTTTAATACATATTTCTGCATTTGCAGGTTTAATGTTTCCTTTTGGCAATATTATCACCCCTCTAATAGCATGGCAAACCCTAAAAGACAGGAGTGCTTTTTTAGACGAACAAGGCAAAGAAGCAATAAATTTTAATATCAGTTATACATTATATATTTTTCTTTTAACACTCACATTCATTCCTTTTGCGATTGGTTCTATTTTTAGAAACCATGATAATTTTATTAGAAATAACCATTTTAATTTTGACTTTAACTTTGATAATATATTTGGCATTATAGGATTAAGTTCTATTACAGGAATTATTTACTTAATAGGAAGTATGCTCATTATTATAGCATCCATAAAAGCAAAAGAAGGCGAAAATTACAAGTACCCTTTTACCATAAAATTTATAAAATAAAAATTAAAACCACAATACATGAAGATTGAAAACACAAAAGCACAAATGCGAAAAGGTGTTTTAGAATTCTGCATTTTATCTATACTAAATAATGGTGATGCATATACTTCTGAAATTCTTTCAACGCTAAAAAGTGCTGAAATGATTGTGGTTGAAGGAACTATCTACCCGTTATTAACACGTTTAAAAAATGTAGGGTTATTAACATATAGATGGGAAGAATCAACCTCAGGTCCACCAAGAAAATATTACGTTTTAACCGAAAACGGAGGCATGTTTTTAAAAGAACTAGACAAAACATGGAATAATTTATTAAATGCAGTACACCAAGTAACTAGTAAAAAACCGACTACAAATGAATAAGACTATTAATATAAATTTAGGCGGATTTTTCTTCCATATAGATGAAGTGGCCTATCAGAAATTACAAAGATATTTAGAATCTATTTCGAAATCTTTAAGTGATGATCCCCAAGGAAAAAATGAAATCATTGCAGATATAGAAGCTAGAATTAGTGAGCTTTTGTCAGAAAAAATTACAGATGCAAGACAAGTTGTAAATGAGAGTGATATCGATGATATAATTGTTATTATGGGGCAGCCAGAAGATTATGCTGAAGCTGAACAGGGATATAATGATGCTAATTATTCGTACAAAAGAAATAGTGCCTCTGGTAAAAAATTATTTAGAGATGGTGATGATAAATTTTTAGGAGGTGTTGCTTCTGGAATTGCACATTATCTTGATTTAGATACAATTTGGGTACGTTTAGCCTTACTTGCATTATTCGTTTTTGGAGGGTTTGGAGTTTTATTATACATAATTCTTTGGATTTTATTGCCGGAAGCTAAAACAACTGCAGAAAAATTGCAGATGGAAGGTGAACCTGTAAACATTGATAATATTGAAAAAAAAATTCGTGAAGAATTCAATAATGTTTCTGAAAATGTATCTGATTTTGCGAACAAAGCTTCAGAAAAAATTAAAGATGGAGCCAATGATTTTTCTAATAAAGTGAGTAAAACTTTTTCGGGAAAGACAAAAAAAAATAACGGATTACAAGACTTATTTGATACGCTAGGTAAAATTATTCTTACTATTTTTAAAGTAATAGGTAAATTTATTGGCGTCATTATCATATTTGTTTCTGCTGCTGTTATTTTATCTCTAATAATTGGAGGGTTTTCTATAGGAAGTTTAGAATGGTTAAATGTAAGTGGAGAATTTTTACATTACCCACCATTTTTCTATGATGCAGTATTACCGATTTGGCTGCTTACTTTGTGTGGTTTTCTATTGATTGGTATTCCTTTTTTAATCTTATTTATTTTAGGATTAAGAATCTTATCGAGTAGTGTAAAAAAGATAAGTAAACCGACTTCTTTAACTCTTCTAGGTATTTGGATTCTTGCTTTATTAACAATGATTTTTACTGGTTTAGAATTTGGAACATCACACTCAACTCGTGGTAAATCATCAGAAAAAAGGAACATTAATATTATTGAAAATGACACACTAAAGTTGAAAATAATAAATGATGATACAGTCTATTATCGTCATGATTTAAAAAGAAACACTTATAAAGAAGAAGTAGAAATTGAGGGTGTTAAAATGGTTTACAGCAACAATATTAGAGTCGATGTTAAAAAGAGTAATTCTGATGAAAGCTACGTCGTCATTCAAAAAGAATCTAGAGGTCAAAATAAAAGTAAAGCCAATAGTAATTCAAAAAAGATACGCTATAAATACGAAGTTATAGACAATACAATTGTGCTAGATGCTTACTATTTATCCGCATTTAAAAACCTTTGGAAAGATGAAGAAATCAACATTACCCTTTTCATTCCAAAAGACGTAACTGTATATTTTGATAATTCTACTAAAAACTTTTTATCAGATGTTGATAATGAAGATGATATTTATGACAAAGACATGGCTAATTATCACTTTATAATGACAGAAAGCACTTTAAAATGTACAGATTGTACAGAAGAAATTGAAGAAGAAATTATTTAAAACACAGTTCAGCCTAAATAAACAACAACTGAGAAACAAAACTTTCTTTTTTAGCGTCTATTAATAGACATTTGAATCGTAAATAAAAAATCATTATGAAAATAGCAAACCACAAAATTCTAACACTACTATTTGTTACAACACTTTTTAGTTCTTGTGCTGTAGATCTGTTCAATAGAGTTAGTGGCAACAGAAATGTTGTGACAGAAGATCGAAGTACCAAAGAATATTTTACAAAAATCAAAGTAAGTACAGGTTTAGATTTATATGTTTCTCAAGGATCTAAAAACCAAATTACGGTGGAAGCTGATGAAAATTTACAAGACATTATTGTAACTGAAGTGAATGATGGAATCTTAAAAATTTATTCAGAAAAAAATATTTGGAGAGCAAAAGCAAGAAAAATATATGTTACTATTAAAAATCTAGAAGCGATAACAGCAACAAGTGGCTCAGATGTTTATACTAATGAAACTTTAAAAGTAAATAATCTAAATATTAGTGCGACAAGTGGCGCAGATATTCATATTTCTGTGGACGCAAACACTATTGAAACGGCCGCTACGAGTGGTTCTGATATTGAAATCTCTGGAGTTTCAAACAATCATATTTCTAAAGCAACAAGCGGTGCTTCTATTGATGCTTATCAATTACGAAGCAAGAATGTAACTGTAAGAGTTACAAGTGGGGCAGACATTAATGTGTATGCTTCTGAAAGTATTGATGCAAAAGCAACAAGTGGCGGAGATATAGATTTTAAAGGAAGTCCTAAAAAGGTAAATAAAAAAACATCATCTGGAGGAAGTGTTTCTGCTAAATAAATTTGAATTAAAATGAATCCGTCATAAAATCATTTCTAACACCTTTTAACGAATCATTTATTTTTAAAATATTACTAGCTATTGCATTGTTCTTTTATAACTTAATGAGCTTTGCTCAAGTAGAAGAAATACCTAAATACAAGGTATTAAATATTGATTTGTATACTGATATTATAAAAATGGATAGTGTTTATTTTGCGGCTTATAATACCTGCGATATAAAAACCCAAGCTTCTATTTATGCTGAGGATATTGAATTTTTTCATGATAAGGGTGGTTTATTAACTAATAAAAAAGAGCTTTTAAAGTCTTTAAAAGAGAATATCTGTAATAAGGTAACAAGAACTTTAATTAAAGGAAGTGTAGAAGTGTATCCTATAAAAAAATATGGTGCCATACAAATTGGTTATCATATGTTCTATAATAAACTAGAACCAAAAGCAAAACCGACTCCTAGTAAGTTTGTTGTAGTTTGGAAAAAAGAAAATAACAATTGGAAAATGACAAAAGTTATTAGCCTTCATTAAAAATATTTAAAAAACTGTAATCATTAGAATAGCTAACTCTAATAACAGTACTAATACTTGGTTTTATTAGTTTACTTGGTAAGTCGTCGTTTTGTATAAAACGACGCTTACTTTTTTATACTGAACTTGTTTTAGTGACACATTAAATTTATTTAAAAGAGTCCATTCTTAGGGAGTCTTAGAAAACATAACATTAAAAATTTATTTGCCAGAAAAAGAGTTTTTCTCAATTGAATAAAAGATCTAATTTCACTAACTTCTGATATAATTCTTTAACATGAATGTTATAATAGTATAAGTTTTAATCAATTTGACACAATCATTTAGAATTTTTAACATCTAAATAAAAACAATGATTGTAAGAAAAATAGTAGTTAGCCGTAATTATAAAAAATCGAATATTGACTTTATTTATTTTTAATATTTATCAGTAAAATTGATGTTTAGCGAAGATAATTTGAACTTTAAAACATAATAAACTGCTTACAGCACATTACAAAATTAACTACTTTATTTTAGTTTACTTACGAAAGTCCTACGAATTTTCCTTTGGTTCGTTTTCTTTTACTAATTTGGTTGCTAGACAAAACAACTGGTCATATTTAAAAACATCGTCAAGTATTAATAAGTAATTATAAAAAATGAAAAAATTTACTATTGTTTTCAGCTTACTTCTTTTAGTATCAAATTCTGTAAATGCTCAATGGAGTAATCGCTATCCAAAAGTTGATGGGTATGGTCATCATGTCTATTTAGAAGGGTATGAGCTGCCTGTCTTAAATTCAGGACCGACAGACCCTGCACCATCACCAATGAATAATCAAGTAGTTTTTTCAGCTAAAGGTTGGTTGTGGATGATGAACCTTGAAACATTTGAAGCTAAAAGGATAACTTTTTCTTCTAATATGGATTCTAGACCAAATTGGTCACCAGATGGTACTAAAATAGTTTTTGTAAGAGATAACTCACTTGACACCCATTTGGTTCTTTTAGATTTAAATTCTAATAAAGAAACGCTACTGATGAACTCAAACGCTTTAGATTTAGATCCTATTTTTTCAACGGATGGAAACTTTGTTTATTACTCATCGGCAAAAAACGGATCATTAGACCTTTGGAAAATTAATATCAAAACACGAGAAAGCACTCTTTTAACTCAAGAAAATAGTCTTGAACGTCTTCCTGTTCCAATACTTGATGGTAAAAAAATCGTTTACCTTCACAAAAAAGGGTTTTCCTATGATTCCATTGAATTGCTAGATTTAGAAAATGGAGTTTCTACTCCCATCATCGAAGAAAATTTTGCATCTCAAGCTGCCTTTTCTTTATCTAAAGACAATACTACATTGGTCTATACATGGCCAAATGGGGATGATTATGAGCTTCATTTATTAAATATCTTAATTCCAGAAAGTAAAATGCTTCTCACCAAAAGTAATGGACTCCCTTTATCACCAAAGTTTAGCGATGATGGTCAATGGGTCTATTTCTCTGAAAACAACAAAATGGAAACTTCAGAAATAAAAAGGATATCAGTGAATGGAGGCTCGACTGAAGTCTTATCTATAAAGAAATGGGATTGGAGAACTGAAACGAGTAAATTAAAAATCACTAGTCGTGTTGATGGAAAAATAGATGCTGTTAGGATGAGCATTACAGACCAAAATGGACATCCGATAATTCCTAATTCTGGTTTAGTCCATTCTGAAGGACAAAATGGAATTGTGTTTTTCTATTCACCTGGAGAAATTGAAGTAGAAGCTCCTGTTGGCAATCTTATAATAAGTGCCGTTCATGGTTTTTCGACGAAAAAACAAACCCAAAAAATTAAATTAGAAGCAAACACAAAAGAAACTGAAATAGAATTAAATAGCATTTGGAACGCAAATAAAGAAGGGTGGTACTCTGCAGACACTCATTTTCATCTTAATTATGGAGGCACTAGTCAATTGGAAATTAAAGATATACTATTAGACCTTAAAGCCGAAGACATTGATGTGGCTTTTCCATTAGTTGCTAACCTAGGAAATCGTTTTCTTCAACAAGAACTTTTCGGTTTGAAAAATGAAGAAATACCGATGATATCTTTCGGACAAGAGGTGCGTTCGCATTTTTTAGGTCATTTAAACCTACTTGGAACCAAAGAGTTATACTGGCCATGGGTTTGGGGACCCAAGTATGATATTTATGGGGCTGACGACAGACTTAATGCATCACCACTTAGGTTTGCACGCAAACAAGGTGGATTAGGAGGATATGTTCATCCTGTTGCTATTAAAGAACCATTTAAAAAAGGAGGTGGCAGTTCCATACCTATCGGTTTAGTAGCAGATGCTGTTTTGGAAGAAGTAGATATGTTAGAGATAGGATGTCTTTGGACAGATGAAACTGGGACAGCTTCTTTATGGCACGAAATTCTTAACCTAGGTGTTCCTATTGCATTATCTGCTGGTAGCGACGTGATGAATGATCTCTATAGAACAATGGCTATCGGAGCAACAAGAATGTATGTAAAGCCTGAAGGGGAATTAACTATTGAAAATTACTTAGAAGCACTTAAAAAAGGAAGGAGTTTTATGAGTAATGGTCCACAAATTTTATTTACAGTGGAAGGTTACGAGGTCGGTGATGTTCTAAAAACTAAAAATAATAAAGCCAATTGGAAGCTTATAGTTCATTCTCCTGTTTCATATGAAAAAATAGAAATATTTGTAAACGGTATTGTAGTTACTACTAAAAAAAGCAAGAATGGTACAAGTGAAACCTATAGCGGCTCCATTGAAATTCCAAAAGGTGGATGGGTAACAGCAAGAGCTTCTGGAAGTAAATCTGAATGGCCAATGATGGACAGCTATGCATTTGCAGAGAGTTCACCTATATGGTTTAACGAAGTTGGCAGCACTATGCCTGACACTAAAATTAATGCAGCCAATAAACTCCTTAAAATTTTAGAAACCTCAGAAAAAAGATTAAAACTAGGATATGGCAAAACTGAGATTCCTATTCTAATGGAACAATTTTCTAAGGCAAGGGAAAAATTGGTAAATATTATGGCAGGTAACAAAAAATAAAAAACATTTCACACATAAATACTTTAATAAAAAATCTTATTTCTTCTTTAAATACTCTTCAATATCAGCAATATGATGTTGCAAAGCTTGAGCAGAAATCTGAATTTCTTTTATTAAAAGTGCTAAAGAAATTATTAATAGAATAAGTGCAACTCCAAATATGTAGACTGCAATTGTATGGTAATTAATGTAAATCAAAAACATCGTCAATACACAAAAAAGCAAGCTTGTAATTCCAAATATTTGCATCCATCGTGTTAAATTTAAACGTAATTTTAAATTCTGAATCTGTCTTAACAAAGAATCTTCTTGCCTCTCTAAAAACTTATCATGTAAGTTTCTGATCACTGATGCATAAGCTAAAAATCGATTCGTATATGCAAGCATTATTAATGAAATTGCAGAAAATAATAAAGCTGGTGTTGTTAAAGTAAGTTCATCCATACATTGACAAAAATAAATAATATTTTCTATTTAAAACTGATAAAATCATTTTCTGTACTTTTGAAATATGAAAAATAAATTTTTCTTTTTTACCTTCATTTTTAGTTTAACACTTTTCGCACAAAAAATACCAAACGGTTTTGTGTATGTTTCTGATATTGATGCTACGATACAATCTGAATTAAGATATTTAAACGCTAGTAATTTTATTGGAAAAACAATTGACGGTTATGATGACAGCTGTGTGATTGTCACCAAAGAAACTGCTGATGCGTTGCATAAAGTGCAAACTATTTTAGCTAAAAAGGGCTTAAGTCTCAAAATTTTTGATGCATATAGACCACAGCAAGCTGTAAATCATTTTGTAAAATGGGCAAAAGTTTTGAATGACACTTTAATGAAACACGAATATTACCCACAAGTTCCAAAGTCAGAATTATTTAAAAGAGGTTTTATTGCGGAAAAATCTGGTCACACAAGAGGAAGTACTGTCGATTTAACAATAGTTGACATAAAAACAGGTAAAGAATTAGATATGGGAAGTATTTATGATTTCTTTGGAATTGAATCCCATCCTTTATATAAAAATATAAATGAACGTCAGAAAAAAAATAGATTGTATTTGCGTAAAATAATGCTAGACAATAACTTTAATCCTTATGATAATGAATGGTGGCATTTTACTTTGAGAAATGAACCTTTTCCTGAAACATATTTCAATTTTCCTGTCAAAAAATAAGTTTTAACAAATTCTAAACAAGTTCATTAAAAATCGGCATTATATTTGTAATGTAATTGTCAGCAATTTATATATCAATGAAATCATTTTTTAAGTCTTTACTAATTCTAAGTTGTATTTTTATATCTACTTCGCTATTTGCGCAATTAGATAATAATAATAATAATGGTAGCGAAAAGGAAGGTAATATAAAAGTAATTGTCAAAAACAATTCCAAAGAAGTCAAGATACCAAAGTCCTTAGAATTAGTTGGTAAAGAAGGTTTTAAAAAAGCTTATGACAAAGAAAAAGAAAAGCTAAAACAACAACAAGAAGAAGCGGCTTTAAATAATAAAGGTATTTTAACAAAAGAGCAACTTAACAATTTAAGAATCAAAGAAATGTATGGCAAACGTGAAATAAAAAAAGTTGATAGCCATCAAGGAAATTTTTTAACACTTTCGAAAACCCTGACACTTTCTTTTAGAGACTTTGGCGCTATAGATGGCGATATTATTGGAATATATCATAATAGTATTTTAATCGTACAAAAAACAACACTCAACCAACATTACCAATCCTTTAAAATACATTTAGAAAAAGGTGATAACAAAATTGAAATATTAGCTTTAAATCAAGGCTCACTTGGCGCTAATACTGCTCAATATAAACTAGTTAACGGTTCTGGATTAAAAATAGCATCACAATATTGGTTTTTAGCAACTGGTGCTAGAGCTATTTTTAATGTTACAAAAAGCGAATAAAATAGACTACGAAATCGTTTTCGCTGATTTTAAAAACTCAAGTTTTTTTATTCTTTATAAAACAGTTATTTTTGTATTTCCATTATATAGAATAAAGATATAATTTATACAATAAACAAGACTCATTAACAATGAAAAAAATAACTAAACAGACCTATTTAGACTGGTACAAAGACATGCTTTTTTGGCGTAAATTCGAAGACAAATTAGCTTCTGTTTACATTCAACAAAAAGTAAGAGGTTTCTTACACTTGTACAATGGTCAGGAAGCTATTTTAGCAGGAGCAATTCATGCTATGGATTTATCAAAAGATAAAATGATAACTGCTTATAGAAATCATGTACAACCAATTGGTATGGGAGAAGACCCTAAACGTGTGATGGCAGAATTGTATGGTAAAGTTACTGGTACTTCAAAAGGAATGGGAGGTTCTATGCATATTTTCTCTAAAGAATTTGGTTTTTATGGAGGTCATGGAATTGTTGGTGGTCAAATACCATTAGGAGCAGGTATTGCTTTTGGTGATAAATATAAAGGAAGTGATGCTGTTACCTTAACTTGCTTTGGTGATGGAGCTTCCAGACAAGGTTCTTTACATGAAGCTTTTAACATGGCAATGTTATGGAAATTACCAGTAGTTTTTATCGTTGAAAACAATGGTTATGCAATGGGTACTTCCGTAGAAAGAACCGCAAATCATACAGATATTTGGAAACTAGGTTTAGGATATGAAATGCCTTGTGGACCTGTAGATGCCATGAATCCTATTAAAGTTGCTGAAGCTGTAGATGAAGCTATACAGAGAGCAAGACGTGGAGATGGACCAACTTTCTTAGAAATGAAAACATACAGATACAGAGGACACTCAATGTCTGACGCACAACATTATAGAACGAAAGACGAAGTTGAAGAATACAAAAAAATTGATCCTATTACACAAGTTTTAGATATCATTAAAGAAAAAAACTACGCAACAGAAGAAGAAATAGCTGCAATTGTTAAAGATGTAAAAAAGAGAGTAAACGAATGTGAGAAATTCGCAGAAGACTCTCCTTATCCAGAAGCACAACAAATGTATGATATGGTATATGAACAAGAAGATTATCCTTTTATAAGTTAAGATATGGCTACAATTATAAACATGCCAAGATTAAGTGACACCATGGAAGAAGGTGTTGTGGCAAAATGGTTAAAAAGTGTTGGAGATAAAATTGAAGAAGGTGATATTTTAGCTGAAATAGAAACCGATAAAGCAACTATGGAATTTGAATCTTTCCATGAAGGAACCTTATTATACATAGGTATTAAAGAAGGTGAGACTTCTCCTGTAGATGTTTTACTGGCTATTATTGGTGAAGAAGGTGAAGATATTTCTACAATTTTAAATACAAGTTCAGAACCAGAAGTAAAAAAAGAAGAAGAAGTAATCGAAGAAACTACTTCTGATGCTTCGGATAAAGAAGCTGTCACGATTCCTGACGGAATACAAGTAATAACGATGCCTCGTTTAAGTGACACTATGACTGATGGTACCATAGCAACATGGTTAAAGAAAGTTGGAGACGCTGTTGAAGAAGGTGACATGCTTGCTGAAATTGAAACTGATAAAGCAACAATGGAATTTGAATGTTTCTACGAAGGAACTATATTATACATTGGTGTTCAAGAAGGAGAAACTGCTCCTGTAGATAGCTTATTAACGATCATTGGTCCTGCTGGAACAGATGTTTCTAAAATAGTTGCTAATCATATCGATAGTTCTTCTAGCGAAGAAACAACTTCACCTGAAAAGAAAGAAGAAAAGATAGAAGAAAAGATAGAAGAAAAAACTGTTGAAACTAAATCACCTGTAACTACGAATAACTCTGGAGGGCGAATTTTCGCTTCACCATTGGCAAAGAAAATTGCTTTAGATAAAGGAATAAAATTAGCAGATGTAAATGGTTCTGGTGAAAACGGAAGAATCATTAAAAAAGATGTAGAAAATTATACTCCTGCTGTAAAAGTTGAGATTCCTTTACCAAGTTCTGCTCCTACTGTAAGTTATGTTGCTGCGGGTGAAGAAAAATCTGAAGAAATTAAAAACTCTCAAATGCGTAAAGCAATTGCGAAGTCTTTAGGAAACTCTAAATTTACTGCTCCTCACTTCTACTTAAATGTTGAAGTTGATATGGACAATGCAATGGCTTCTAGAAAAATAATAAATGCAATTCCGGATGTTAAAGTATCTTTTAATGATATGGTTGTAAAAGCATGTGCAATGGCATTGAAAAAACATCCAAAAGTAAATACTTCTTGGACAGAAGCAAATACAATTATTCACAGTCATATTCATATTGGTGTTGCGGTTGCTGTTGCTGATGGTTTATTGGTGCCCGTTATAAAACATACAAACCAATTAAGTTTAACTCAAATTGGTGCTACTGTTAGAGATTTAGCAGGAAAAGCAAGAGACAAAAAGATTAAAGTTGATGAAATGCAAGGAAGTACTTTTACCGTTTCTAACTTAGGAATGTTTGGTATTGAAAGCTTTACCTCAATCATAAATCAACCAAATTCTGCTATTTTATCTGTTGGTGCAATTATTGAGAAACCAGTTGTTAAAAACGGACAAATAGTTGTTGGGAACACTATGAAATTGACTTTAGCATGCGATCACAGAACTGTAGATGGCGCTGTTGGAGCTCAATTTCTACAAACATTAAAAACTTTTATAGAGAATCCTGTTACGATGTTAGCATAGATTTTACTTTATTTCATAAAGT
>LAQA01000012.1:55192-58170 GCA_000981625.1 Flavobacteriaceae bacterium ASP10-09a | reverse complement strand
GCTGTTCTTTCTTTGTATGATGAGCAATTGCGTTTAAAAGAACCAACTAAAAATGGTACTGCTATTTCTTGGGCGGAAGCTGATACAGAAATAGGACAAAGATTAAATAGCTTAAAAGAAGCTGACAAACAAGTTGTTTTATTAACAGGAACAATGGCGAGTCCATCAACAGATAAAATTGTTGGTGAATTTTTAGCGACGTATCCAAATGCAAAACATGTTATTTATGATGCAATTTCTGAAGATGCTTCAGTAGATGCATTTGAAGCAATGTATGGCAGAAGAGCTTTACCAAATTACAGATTAGAAAACGCAGAAGCAATCGTTTCTTTTGGTGCTGATTTCTTAGGCGATTTTCACGGAGGTTTTGAAAAAGCATTTATTGATGGCAGAAAGCCAGAAACAGGTAAAATGTCTTACCATGTTCAGATAGAAAGTAATATGTCTCTTACGGGAGCAAATTCAGACAAACGTTTGGTTGCAAAACCATCAGATATTGTTTTTGCTTTATTAAATTTATACAAAGAAATTACTGGAGAGTCTATAGTTTCTAATGCTACACCTATTGATGCAGAAATTAAGACATTAGCGAAAGCGCTGAAAAAAGCAGGTTCTAAAGGAGTCGTAATGACTGGTATTAACGATGTAAATGCACAGTTAATCTCTTTAGCAATCAACAATGCTTTAAATAGTGAGATTCTAGACAGTAAGCATTCATTAAATATTCGTCAAGGTAATTTTGACCAAGTTCAAAATGTAATTTCAGATATGAAGTCTGGAAAAGTTGGTGGTATTTTTACGGTGAATGTAGATCCTTCTTATTCGTTACCAAATGCTACTGAATTTACAGAAGCATTAACAAAGGTTGGTTTAAAAGTAGCACTATCAGTTGAAAATAGTGAAACAGTAGCTGCAATGGAGTACGCATTGCCAGCGCCACATTTTCTAGAGTCTTGGGGTGATACTCAGTTTTCTGAAGGAAATTACGGTTTAACTCAACCTACAATTCAACCTTTATTTAAAACGCGTCAAATTCAGGATACGCTATTAATGTGGTCTGGGAGCTCAACTTTATATTATGATTATTTAAAATCTTTCTGGTCCACAGAAGTTTTAGATGGTTCATCTTGGAACAAAGCTTTACATAATGGTTTTTATAATAAAACTAATTTTGATGTCAAAGAAACTTCAAGCGATATTTCAATTGCCGAAGTTGCAAAAATCTTAAAGAAAAGCACATTAACTTCAGGAATGGAGTTGAATTTATATATTAAAACTGGTTTAGGAGATGGTAAGCAAGCAAACAATCCTTGGTTACAAGAATTTCCAGATCCAATTACTAGAGCTTCTTGGGATAATTATTTAACCATATCTATGGCAGATGCTAGAGAATTAGGTTTCTCTAACCCTGTGAAAGATAACGGAGCTATTGATGGTGATTATGCAAAAGTATCTGTAAACGGTAAAGAAGTCGTTGTTCCAGTAATGGTGCAACCAGGTCAGGCAAACGGTTCTGTAGGGTTGGCTTTAGGTTTTGGAAAAACGTTCGGTTTAAAAGAAGAAATGCAAGTAGGTGTTAATGCGTATCCTTTGTATATAGGAGGTAATAACATTCAATATAATGTTGCAATAGAAAAAGTAACTGGGACGCATCAATTTGCTTGTACACAAGTACAAAAAACAATTGCGGGTCGTCATGATATTTTAAAAGTAGCTACATTAAAAGAATACAATACAGTAGCACCTAAAGACCATAAAAATGGTTGGAACAAGCCAGCGTATGTTTCTTATGATCATAAAGAAGTTGAAGCAAAAACAATTGATTTATGGGATGAGCACAACAGAGAAATTGGGCATCACTTTAATTTATCAATAGATTTAACTTCTTGTACAGGTTGTGGAGCATGTGTTGTAGCATGTCACGCAGAAAATAATGTACCAGTTGTAGGTAAAAGTGAAGTAAGAGTTGGTAGAGATATGCACTGGTTGCGTATTGATAGATATTATTCTTCAGAAGTTGAAACTCGCGAGGAAGCTAAAGAAATGGGATTAAGTGGAGGAGACTTATATAAAGCTTTAGAAACTGAAGCAGAAAACCCTGAAGTTACTTTTCAGCCAATGATGTGTCAGCACTGTAACCACGCTCCTTGTGAGACGGTTTGTCCTGTTGCTGCAACAGCACATGGTCGTCAAGGTCAAAATCAAATGGCATACAATAGATGTGTAGGTACAAGATATTGTGCAAACAACTGTCCATATAGAGTTCGTCGTTTTAACTGGTTTAATTATGCAAATAATAACGAGTTTGACTTTAACATGAATAACGAATATGGTAAAATGGTATTGAATCCAGATGTTGTAGTTCGTTCTAGAGGAGTTATGGAAAAGTGTTCTATGTGTATTCAAATGACACAAGCAACAATTCTAAAAGCGAAGAAAGAAGGAAGAAAAGTAGATACAGATGAGTTTGAAACAGCTTGTTCATCAGCTTGTACAACTGGAGCAATGGTCTTTGGGGATGTCAATAAAAAAGAAGATAAAGTAGCTGCATTAGCAGAAGATAAAAGAGCTTATAACGTGTTAGATTATTTACAGACAAAACCAAATGTAATCTATCAAGTAAAAGTTAAGAATACAAACGAAGCGTAATTAAAAACTAAGATATAAAAATATGTCTCATTACGAAGCACCCATAAGGGAACCTTTAGTATTAGGTGATAAAAGTTACCACGATATTACCGAAGATATTGCCAGACCTATAGAAGGTGCTGCAAATAAAAATTGGTACATCGCATTTTATATTTCTTTGGCTGCAATGCTTTGGGGATTTGGATGTATTTTCTACACGGTAGGAACGGGTATTGGAGTTTGGGGATTAAACAAGAACATTGGATGGGCTTGGGATATTACTAACTTTGTATGGTGGGTAGGTATTGGTCACGCAGGAACATTAATCTCTGCAGTACTTTTATTATTCC